>CAJWPE010000020.1 GCA_913045625.1 uncultured Chloroflexota bacterium
TATTAATTACAAACTATTTTATGTTTACTAATCCAAATAGAATTGATGTCACTGCAACGAGATTTTTCACACTATCTCCTCAAACTGTCAGTGTTCTTAAAGATCTTGAAATTAAAAATCAAGAAGTGGTTGCACATGCTTTTTTTGTTGAAAACACTGCTAGTGAAAATACCAAAACTACTGTAGAGGACATACTTAACGAGTTCAGTAGAAAATCTGACAATTTTTCCTATAGATTTGTAGACCCTGAAATAAACAGATCTGAAGCATTAAATTTTGGAGTAACTAAATATCCCTCTGTAGTGTTTTCATACAATGAAGAACAAAACCATATTGTGACAAATTTCACTGAGCAAGAATTTATTACTGGAATATTAATTTCTACAGGTGAACAAAAGAAAATAATTTATTACTTAACTGGCCATGGTGAACTTACAGCAACAATAGATCCGATGTTTGAAAAACAAGAAGATTTTGGACTTGATTTAGCTATAGCAGGTATGCAGAGAGATAACTATTTTGTTTTGCCGTTAAACTTACAGCAATTTCAAGAAGTCCCAAGTGACGCATCCGTAGTTATTATTGCAGGACCTGATCAAGATTTAGCTGATACAGAATTTGAAGCATTAGTTAATTACGCTAAATCAGGTGGACGAATTTTAATGATGTTAAATCCAAACCCACCAAAATTATTTAATGATTTAATTTATCTTTATGGGGTAGTAGTTAGCCCACAAAAAGTTGCGGATGCTATCAGTAATGTGGGAGGTGAAACTTTGACGCCTCTCTTACAAAAATCTAACGCTCAATTTGCTACTAGTGCAGTTCACCAAAATATCAATATAGCTGATGAGGTATCAGTAGCATTTTTTCCAGATACAGCAGCCTTGATTACGCCTCCTCCAGAGGAATTCGCATTGAGAAACCATGTGAAATTTTCTGAATTAGCCTCTACAACACCTATAAGTTGGTTAGTGGCTCCAGGAGAAGACTCTGAATATGACGTAGAAAAATACACTGGCCAATATACAATTGCTGGAGTAATAGAAGCTACTGGAACATTTGAGGACCTTGGTTCTAATCAAGACTTATTCAAACTAGTAGTATTTGGTGATTCTGATTTTGCTTCAAATAAATATTTTTACAGTAATGATAATGGAGATATGTTTTTAAATTCTGTGAACTGGTTAGCGGAAGATTATGAATTAATTTCTATCCGACCTAAATTAATGCCATACAGAGAATTTGTTGTAAATTCTTTAGAAAAAGAGTTCGTAAAATGGTCTAGTTGGGTCGTACCACCTTTTGCTATGATATTAATAGCTTTTGTAGTTTGGTGGAGACGTAGATAATGAATATTAAATACACATTTGCATTATTATTTGTTGCTATCATCGCTGCTATAGTCTATGTGATTGATCCTTTTAATACTGAAGAAGCAAAAGTAGTCAAGCCTTGGTTTTACCAAGTACATGTGGATGATATGAGGGGGATTTCAATTGACCATATGGGAGACAACACATCATTTATTAGAACAGAATCCAATACTTGGGCATTCAATACCGACCAAGCACTCCCTCCGGACAGAATAAGATGGGGGGCAGTAGATTTTCTTTTAGGTGGCCCTCAGACTAAACGAGACTTATCTGAAACGACAGTAATAATTGATAATCCTGCACAATACGGACTAGATCAACCACACACTACAGTCACTATAGACCTTACTTTGAATAGAACATTGCAATTCAAATTAGGAGATAAAACAACTGATGGTAACCACCACTATGGGCAAGTAACAGGTTTCCCTCAATTATTTTTAATTGCAGATGTATGGGGTGATATCATTGCACGAATGGTAACAGAACCCCCTCTTCCTCAATGGTATACCCTTCTAAACCCTGACAGAATTGATGAGGTAAACGTTTATGAAGCTAGTCCAGACCCTGAAAATCAGACAAATTATGTCAGCTATCTTTATGATAATAAATCACAAAGCTGGACTTTAACAGATTACAGAATAGACACAGTCCCAATACCTGTTAATCAATCCAAATTTTTGGAAGCCCTAGACACTTTACGCAGACCTGAAAATGTAGGAATAGAGGTTCACCGTGTACTAGATAAAGATTACACAGAATGGGGAATATCTGATAATGGAATGTTAATAGAAATCAGATACGATGATATTTCAGAAGAAGGAAGAACTTATAAAAAATCTAATGTGTTCTTAATTGGAGACAACCTAGATAATCTTCAAACTCGATATGGAATACCCGATAATGCCGACCCGTATCAACCAGTATTGATTTTACCTGATCAATGGATTTCTACCGTTTTTGCTCTATTAGAATCATCCGTTTACAAATCTATGGATTAAATTCCAGAATGTTTTGTTGATTCAAAAGCAAAACTTGAAGTAAAATCAGAATTTGAGCATCGACAGTGTCTGTAAATATAAATCCCTGCTTAGTATCATAAATTTAAATATTACCCAATATTATTATTCGACTATTTTTAGTGGTCGGGGAGACAGGACTTGAACCTGCGACCTCACGGCCCCCAGCCGTGTGCGCTACCAACTGCGCCACTCCCCGATATAAATACAAAAAAGTATCATGGAATTCATTACCTTAAGACAGTGTACAATGTTGCAACGGAGAAAAATATGACATCTTTAATTGAATCAAGTATTTCCCCTCAAAATTTAAGACAAAGTATCCGAGAAGGTACTTTTTGCCAGCCTACCTCTGGATTCTCTCCAGGTCACATTCAAACAAATGTAGCTATATTACCTAAACAATATGCTTTTGATTTTCTTTTATTTTGCCAACGTAACCCTAAACCTTGTCCACTGATTGAAGTTTTAGAACCAGGAGAATTTGAAGCTAAAATTACTGCACCCGGTAGCGACGTAAGAACTGATGTTCCGTTATATCGAATCTACACTAATGGAATTTTGACTGATGAAACACAAAACATCAAATCATTATGGAAAGATGATTACGTTACATTTCTATTAGGGTGTAGTTTTTCGTTTGAAACAGCACTAGTCAATAATGGAATTCAACTTGCTCACATTGACAACTGCACCAATGTATCTATGTACATTACAAATATTCATACTAACCCTTCAGGTGTTTTTTCAGGTCCATTAGTTGTATCTATGAGATCAATTCCTTCTGAATTAGTAGTGAGAAGTGTACAAGTCACTTCACGGTTCCCTGATGTTCATGGGTCTCCAATTCATATAGGAGATCCAACAAAAATTGGTATAACAGATTTGAGTAATCCTGATTTTGGTGACCCGCCTGTAATCAACCCTGGAGAATCCCCAGTATTTTGGGCTTGTGGAGTTACTCCTCAATCAGTTGCGATGAAATCTAAACCATCAATCATGATTACTCACTCCCCCGGTCACATGTTTGTAACAGATAAAAAAGATGAAGATTACTCCATCCTTTAATGAATTTTGAAAAATTAATATTACAACATGACTCTCGGGGTATAAGTGAATTATATAAACACTTACATCCCTCATTCTGTTTAAATGCTGCTAGATTAGCGTTAGATCACATTGATAAAGTATTTATTACAACAGGGTTTTATATTAAAAACTCCGAAGCCATTGAAACTGATGGTCCTATTGGAGCAATTGCAATAGGTAACGCCTTAGAAAACATTGGATATGAGGTCGTTTACATTACTGACCAATATATAGATGCCTATATAAAGAACCTATCTAGCAAAAACTCGCGAAACATATTATTTCCCATCATGAACTTAGAAGATAGTAAAAAGTTTTCACAAAACCTAATCGCACAAGAATCCCCTTCTCTTTTAATCGCTATAGAAAGACCTGGGCCACACTCAGATAATCAATATAGAAATATGAAAGATGTTGAATTTACTCAATATGTTGCCAGAATTGACACTTTATTTGATTCTAAAATTAAATCAATAGGCATTGGAGATGGAGGTAATGAAATTGGAATGGGGAATCTATATCAACAAGTATTAGAATCTGAAAACCTTGTGAACTTTCCTGCTATTTCCAAAGTGTCGGAGCTTATCATAAGCAGTGTTTCTAATTGGGGTGGATATGGATTAGTTGGAGCAATTTCACAGATCAAACAAACAAACCTACTCCCTACCATTTCAACTTCTGAAAAACTACTTAAAGATTTAGTAGACTTAGGAGCCGTAGATGGAATATCTGGACTTCAAGAATATTGTGTAGACGGGTTTGATATCAAAACAAACTCAAAAATTCTTGAGCAAATCATTAGTGAATCTGGATTGGCTGGTGAATAAATTTTAACTGACTATTTTTTGGTTACCATTTGAACCGTCTACAGACATTTTCTGATCTGACCCCAAGGTATCCAAACCCCTTCTGACTTGCCCTAAAACATCTGATAGTCTTTCTTCCAAACTTGAAAGAACCTCTCTAGAGTATCGATTTGCACCATCACGTTGATCACTTGCACGAGACTCGGATTCACTGATCAAATTAAAAGCTTGTTTCTGAGCGTCTTGAACAATATTTTGAGCATCTTCGTGAGATTTTTGAACAATTTTTTCAGCAGTCTCTTCTGCTTCCCTAATAATATCAGAATCAGATAGCTTTTCTGTTCGTGCCATATTAGCATTTTCTTGTATCTCAAAAGCATTATTTTGAGCTTGATCTTTAATTCGATTAGCTTCTAATTGTGCTTGTTCTAAAATGCTTTCTTTTTGAGTAATAATTAGCTGGGCTTCATTTAATCCTGAATCTGAACTAGTAGACAACTCCCTAAATATTTCAGCAAGTCGCTCAGAATCAATCATCATTTTCCCATTAAAACCAGGGACTTTTCTGCCAGAATCAATAATTGAATTCAATTCTTTCAAAATTTCATTTAATTGCATTTAATTTCTCCTTACTAAATTCTTTCTTGAATTGCTTCAGCAATATGTGCAGGCACTAAATCAGCTATGCTAGCACCTAGCCTAGCTACTTCTTTTATTCGGCTAGAATAAATAAATTGATGCTGAAGAGCTGTCATCATACAAACAACATCAATATCAGGAACTAAATTTCTCCACATCAAAGCCATTTCGAATTCTTGTTCAAAATCAAAACCTGCTCTAAGTCCTCTTAATATGACAGATGCCCCCAAATCTTTAGCTACAGTAGGTGCTAAACCAGTAAAAGGTACTACCGAAACATTTGAAACAGGAATAGCTTTTTGAAATAAAGCCACTCTCTCATCTGTAGTAAACATCAAATTTTTGGATGGAGGAGCTTCATAAACACCTACTATGACCTCATCAAACAACGCCGAGGCTCTAGTAGCTACATCTATGTGTCCGTTATGAGCTGGATCAAAACTTCCAGGGTAAAAAGCTTTAGCCATTACACACCTCGAAGAATGAAATTATAGAATCTCCATATTTTCGTTGATCTTGCATTTTTAAATCCCCATAATTATTTTCTAAACACACACTATTGGGATGTTCTGCTATCAAAACACCCTCTTTTAACAAAATTTTCCTTTCATCTATATTCAATAAAACTTTTTCCCATTCATTCAAATCAAAAGGCGGATCTACAAATATTAACCCGTATCTTCTATCTGTAAGATTCAAAAAATCTTTTACAGTGGATTTGTATACTTTCACCGAATTCTGGATTTTGAGCTTCTTAACGTTATCGTTTATCAATTTATAGTTTTTAAAGTTCTTCTCCACCATGTCTACAAAGGAAGCGCCTCTACTAACAGCCTCAATTCCCAATGCTCCTGTACAAGAATACAAATCCAATACATTGGTGTTGTGAACGCTGTAATCTCCAATTATTGAAAAAATCGCTAATTTCACACGCTCAGTAGTGGGTCTCACTCCTTTAGCTGCCTGAGGTGACCCTATTAATCGTCCTTTTAATCTCCCTCCTGAAATTCTTATAGACATAAAATAATCCCCATGGTTTTATCCATGCAACAAATTTGATACTAACAATGTTTCAAATACACATAAAGCAAAATTTATACAAGATTTAATATTATTTAGTTTTTGTATAAATTTGGTTTTACACTTCATATACTCAATAGTACAATTCCGTCTGATTAATTGATTTTAGAGGTGTCACATTGCCTGAATCTGAAAACGAATTTTTTCGTATTCGCAAAGAGAAGCTCCAAAGAATCAGGGACAAAGGAATTAATCCCTACCCTACAAAATTTCATAGAACTCATACCAGTAAACAAGCTATAAACCAATTCATCAAATGTGAGACCACTGGAGCCACATTTGACGAAAAGGTCTCAATGGCTGGAAGAATTATGGGAAGACGCGGAATGGGTAAAGCTTCATTCATCGATTTGAAAGATATAGATGGAAATATTCAAATTATGATGAGATCTAATCAATTGAATGAACGCTATGATGATTTAGATGATTTAGATATTGGAGATTGGATTGGAGCTACAGGAACCATTTTTAGAACCAGGACATCTGAAATCACTTTACAGGTAGAAACTTTTGAATTGCTTTCTAAATCTTTGTTACCACTTCCAGAAAAATGGCATGGTCTCACAGATACTGAAACAAGATACAGACAAAAATATTTAGATCTTATTTCAAATGAAAATGCTAAAAATGCTGCAATCCTTAGAAGTAAGCTGGTTTCACATATTAGAAATTTCATGAATACTAGAGGGTTTCTAGAAGTTGAAACACCTATATTAGTACCGGTTGCAGCTGGTGGAATGGCACACCCATTTATAACTCATCACAATGCATTAGACAGAAATTTATATTTACGAATAGCTACTGAATTACATTTAAAAAGACTAGTAGTTGGTGGGCTAGAAAAAGTGTATGAAATCGGAAGAGTTTTCCGAAATGAAGGTATAGATTTACAACACAATCCAGAATTTACAACTATGGAAAGTTACGAGGCTTTTGCTGACTACAATGATGTGATGAAAATGGTAGAAGAGTTAGTTAGCTCTTCTGCCCAATATTTGAATGGTTCAATGAAACTAGAGTACGGAGATCAAACTTTAGACTTTACACCTCCATGGCCACGAATGAATTTAAGACAAAAAATAATTACTGAAAGTGGAATAGATTTCTTAGAACACAATACTGTTGAGTCTCTCAAATCAGCAATGGGAAATATTGGAATCAACGTCACTCAACAAGTTAGTTGGGCAGGATTAATGGATAAATTAATTTCTGAAAAAGTGGAACCATCATTAATTCAGCCATGTTTTTTAATAGATTATCCAGTTGCCATGTCTCCATTAGCAAAAAAATCAGACTCAGACTCAAATATAGCTGAAAGATTTGAAGGGTTTGTATGTGGAATGGAAATTTGTAATTCGTTTACAGAACTTAACGATCCCGAAGATCAAAGGCAACGATTTGAAGAACAAGAAAAACTTCATCAAGAGTTTCAAAATGAAGAAATGGACAGACTGGACGAAGACTTTCTTGTTTCTATAGAACATGGGTTACCACCAACAGGAGGATTAGGTATAGGAATAGATCGACTCGCAATGCTACTTACAAACAACCCGTCAATACGGGAAGTAATATTGTTTCCACAGCTTAGAAACTAAACTTTTCTAACACCTATTTCTACTTTAACTTCATCAAAATCTTGTGACTCTGTATATAGCCCAGCTATAAACTCTGCAGTATTAATTAAATCTGATAATGTCTCAGAATTGATATAATCTCGATGTTTTTCAATAATCGAATTCATTTCAGAACTAGTATTAATCCATATTTCAATACGATCTGAGATTTCAAAACCTGCTGATCTTCTCATATTTTGAATTTTATGAACTAATTCTCTAGCAATGCCTTCATGAACTAAATCTTCAGAAATATCTATAGAAATACCCACAGCATATGGGCCTTCTAAAGAAGAGGAAAACCCTTCAAGTTCTTCAGAAACTACCAAAAAATCTTCCCCTGTTAGTTGATTACCAGCAACTGAGACAGAATTTCCTTGTGATATAGATGACCTAATCAACTCTGGATCTATTTGATCTAATTCTTTTCTAATCTGACCAATTTGATTACCAAATTTTGGGCCTAATATGGGTAAATTAGGCTGAATTTTAAATTTGATTATTTCCGCAGCATTATCTATAGGAACAATTGATTTGATATTTAATTCATCAATAATTTGATCTTGAATTAGATTGAGCATATCTATTTCATTTTCATCTCTAGTTTTTACATATAAATTTTGTAATGGTTGACGAACTTTGATATTAGCTTTACTTCTAGCAGAGCGCCCTAAACTAGAGATTTTCATGGCTAATCTTATACGAGAAACTAAATCATCATCTACTGCATTTGTGTCAAATTCAGGATAATCTTCTAAATGAACACTCTGTCTGCCATTTTTTGTTTTAGAAACTAAATTTTGATAGATATTTTCAGTAACAAAAGGGATAACCGGAGCAAGCAATTTAGATAAGCAAACTAAAACTTCATATAATGTGGAATATGCCGATAATTTATCTAAATCAGCATCTTCGTTAACATTAAGTAATCCTGATTTCCAAAATCTTCTTCGACTTCTTCTGACATACCAGTTTGATAAAAACTCCATGAAACTTTCTATTTCTCGAGTGATTTTTTCGGGCTCAAAATTTTCTAAACCGTTTGTTACAAATGCAATTAATGAATTTAATTCTGAAATAATCCATCTATCTAATTCCGATCTTTCTGAAAGTTCAGGAAACGTTGCATCAGGATCAAACTGATCAATATTTGCATATGTTACGAAAAACGAATAAACATTCCAAAATGGAATCAAAAATTGGCGTCTAACTTCATCTGCTGTTTCAAACCCAAAATTCAAATTTGATGCTGGGTTCTGGCTTGCAAATTGCCATCTCATAGCATCCACGCCCATTTTATCTGCAGCATCCTCAAACCAAATAGCATTGCCCTTACTTTTATGCATTTCTTCACCATTTTGATCTCTCATCAATGCATAGCTAAAAATGTTTTTACAAGGCTCTGAATCTTCCAAAACTGTACTCATAGTTAATAAGGAGTAAAACCAATTTCTATATTGCCCTGGAAAACTTTCTGAAATCCAATCAGCAGGAAACCATTCATTCCAATAATCTCTATCATTTGTATAATTCAAAGTAGAAAATGAAACTATTCCAGCATCCAACCATGGATTGCCTACATCTAGAATTCTTTTTCCAATCAATCCTGTTTTGGGGTGTTTAATTTTTACATTATCTATCCAAGGTCTATGTGGACTGTTTCCTTCAAATTCTTCCCACCCTTCGATAGACAGTTTTTTCAATTCTTCTTTTGACCCAACGACATAAAAAGAACCATCTTCAAATTCCCAAATTGGTAAAGCTAGCCCATAGTACCTTTTCTTTGAAATCATCCAATCATCCATATTTTTGAGCCAATCCAATTCTCGTTTCATTCCAAATTCAGGTACCCAATTAATATTTTGTGTAACTCTAGATAAAGATTCTCTAAGTGGATCCATTTTTATGAACCATTCATTAACTAATCTGAAGACAAGCTCTGATCCACACCTCCAGCAATGAGGATATCTATGTCGATATTTTTCAACTCTATAGAATACATTTTTAGATTTAAGACTCTCATAAATCTTGTCATTAACGTCGTATACATTTAACCCTGTCAGCCAATCAAAGCCTTCAATAAAATCTCCAAGATCATTCAAAGGAGCAATAGGTTCAATTCCTTCTTTTTTACCTAAAGCAAAGTCTTCTTTACCAGCTCCAGGAGCAATATGTACAATTCCAGTTCCTTCACCTTCAGAAACCTCATCCCAAGCCACTACCCTATGTTCTCTACCTTGTTGTGCAGGTAATTCATCAAATGGACCTTGATATCTCAAGCCAACTAAATCTTTCCCTTTCATATCACTCACTATTTCATGTTCTCCTTTAAGAACATTAAGTCGAGATTTTGCTAAATAATAAAATTCGCCATCTTGTTTAACTTTCACATAATCCATATCTTCATTAACTGCAGCTGCACAGTTTGAAGATAAAGTCCATGGAGTAGTTGTCCAAATCAAAATAGACTCATTTGGAGTCCTTTTTGATCCAGAATCTAAAATAGGAAATTTAACAAATAATCCAGGGTGATCAGTTTCTAAATATCCTTCAGTGACTATTTCATGCTCCGAAAGACCTGTACTACACCTAGGGCACCAAGGCATTACATCTGTTCCCTGATAAATCAAATCTCTTTCTTGACATGTTTTTAAAAAATGCCAAATAGTGTAATTATTTTCATCAGACATCGTGTGATAAGAATTATCCCAATGATTCCATTGAGCTAATCTAATTGATTGTGAGGTGATTTTGTCAGCAAATTTCTGTACTCTTTCTTTACATTTTGTTACAAACTTACCAACCCCGAACTTTTCAATATCAGTTTTAGATTTAAAACCTAATTCTTTTTCTACTTCAACCTCTATCCACAATCCTTGACCATCAAAACCATTTTGATATCTTTGTTTGTAACCTTGCATAGTTCGAAATCTTGCGAACAAATCCTTATAACTTCGCCCCCAAGCATGATGAACTCCCATAGGGTTATTTGCTGTAATTGGCCCATCAATAAATGAATAACGTTTATCTGAATTCTCATTTTTTGACATGTATTTGTCTGGAATATTATTTTCTTCCCACCAATTTAAGATTTGATTCTCTAATTCTGGAAAGTCAACTTTTGAATTTACTGATTGAAACATAATCTCTCTCTAAAAAAAATTGTTAGTTAATTAAACTACAAATTGATAAAATTGTGGACAGCAATTTTTGTAAAAGATATAATTTTTATTCGGTTATAAAAAAAATTATGCCGAGGTGGTGGAATTGGTAGACACGCAGCGTTGAGGGCGCTGTGGCCGTATAGGCTGTAGGAGTTCGAGTCTCCTCCTCGGCACCAATTGCACTTTATAGGGCGACGTAGCCAAGTGGTCTAAGGCGGAGGTCTGCAAAACCTCTATTCAAGGGTTCGAATCCCTTCGTCGCCTCCATTCCTATTTAATTTTTAAATATCAAGTAGAATGGCGAAATTACAAGTTTTTAATTACTGATCCTCAACGCTACCTTTCTAGCTGATTCAACAAAGTTATCCACATGTTCTTCGGTAGTACAAATATTAAGAGATCCTGCTGCACCACCTTGTAACAAAATACCCTCATTTAGCATTCCGAAGAAAAATGCTTTTTTCATGTCACTATCTGAATTAACTACATTTCTGTAATTTTGAATGTGTTCATCAGTAAAATGAACTCCAAACAAAGAACCTATACCTGTGACCTGAACTTCTAAGTCTAACTCATCAAAAACAGCTCTCAGTTTATTTCGTAAAACTTCTCCAAGATTATTTATTTTCGAATACACTTCAGGAGTTAAAGCATTCATAACTACCTCCCCTGCCCTCATAGTCAAGGGATTAGCGTTAAAAGTTCCCGCGTGACCAATTTGAGCTCCACCATTTGTTGGATTATATAAATCCATAATATCTCGTCGTCCACCAAATGCTCCTACAGGCATTCCTCCACCAATAATCTTACCTAAAGTAGTCATATCAGGAATCACACCCAACAATTCTTGAGCTCCTCCAGGAGATACTCTAAAACTTTGTACTTCATCATAAATCAAAACAATATCTAGTTCGGTTGTAATATCTCTAACAAACTGTAAGTAGTCCACATTTGCAGGGGTGTAACCAAATGATGAAACTACAGGTTCGATAATTACACATGAAATATTTTGTGATTCAGCGCGGATCATTTGATTAGTTACTTCAATATCATTGTAGGGAACCACAATGACATTATCTAAAACTGAACTAGGTTGATTTGAATATTCTGGAATCGGAGTAGTGTTAATAGGATCTAAATGATCTTTTTTGGGATACACACTAACAGCAACATCCTCATGAGTCCCATGGTAACCACCTTCAATTTTCACTATTTTAGTCCTGCCAGTAAATTCTCTGGCAGCACGAATAGCCATCATGGTCCCTTCAGTTCCAGAATTAGTGAATCTAATAGTCTCTACAGAAGGAATACGATCAGTGAGCAATTTTGCTAGTCTAATTTGAGAATCAGTAGGACCACTAAATGCCAAACCTTTGTCTGCTTGGTCTTTGACTACTGATGATATATTTGAATTAGAGTGACCTAATATCAAACTTGTAGCATTAATCATAAAATCTAAATATCTATTACCATCTACATCAAATATGTAATGACCTTCCCCTTTCTCAATAAAGTGCGGGTATGGGTCAAAATAAGCAGTACCTCTTGAACTACCACCTGGCAAAAATCTCTCGGCATCTTTCTGCATTTCTGCAGATTTAGGAGTTCTCAAAACATATTGATCTATTTCTCTCTGTATTATCTCAGACATGCTCATCCTTTTAAGTACAGGTTAATTTAGAGGCATTGTCTTTGGTTACTGATTAGAAATCAAGACAACTTTCCAAGCACCTGCTTCAAATGGTTCAACACGACATTTGATACCTTTAGAGGCTGCCTGAGACAAAGCATTGGAACCCACAACCGAAGAACTGACCAAAACTTCAATATCTTGGGAACCGTCAAATTCACCTAATATTCTATTAAGCTCGTCTATTTGTATTTTCATATTACAGTTAATTAAATCAATCATTACAAAAAGCAGTATTAAGGGAATCTTTTAATAATTTGAACACCGACATAAGCTCCAATACATAATCCTGCCCCATAAACCCATCCATTCAATGCTAATGATGGAATAGCAGAGAAAAATGCCCCCAATGTACAGCCAACACCTAAACCAGCACCATAACCCATAATTCCTCCCCCAATTAAGGATTGAATGTATCGTCTGGGAGATTTTGGGATGCGAACTTTAAATTCTCTAGAGAAAATTGATGATGCCGCAGATCCAGCTATAATTCCCACATTAAAGAAAAACCCCTCCGTAAACCAAGAACCTTCAGTAACTATCATCACACATGCGCCTAAGCTTTCTAATCCTCTTAATTCAAGCTCTGGAAATCCTATCAGTTGAGATATATCAGTTGACCAACGAGAAATTTCACCTACTACACCAAATGGATGGAATTTAATAAATAGCAAAATATTAATAAAAGCTAGAATTACCCCAGCTAAAATCGGATTCCATTCAGTCTTAAAAATTTTCTTAAAATAGCTAAATACCTCTCCAAACGTAGATGTAATAGGAGGCTCTGAAAACTTTTTAGTGATTACTGGCATAACAAACCCGACATTTACTTTTCGTTCTTTACGAACAGCCAGATATAGAATTAATAAAATTGATCCCAAAGTCACTAAAATAGACCCAGAATAAGATAAATATTCAGGCAACCAAATACTAGATTCGGTAGAGATTAAATTATCCCACCACCAATTCCATGTGTTATTTAGTAAAAAAAGACCTATCATCACTCCTAAAATCGCAACCCAAGAAGCAACATACCCCTCTCCCATTCTATAAAGAGATCCAGACACACAGCCTCCTGCTAAAACCATACCAATCCCAAATAAGGTTCCTGCAAGTATTGTAGACAACCCTACAGGTAACAAATTGGCATCTGAAGGAGGTGATCCAAAATCTGGATTAGGAACTACTGTACTCATAATCATTGCAAAACCAACTGATGCAACTACAAGGCCTACTAAAATTCCTTTTAGAATTCGGGTTTGGCCTAAAAGAAAATAATCCCGAAATGCTGATGTAAAACAAAACCTACTTCTTTGAACAGTAATACCAAACGCAATTCCTGCTATCCAATATATCCCTGCTCCACCTAATTCAAATACTAGAGATGTAACCCAAACCCCTAAAATAACTATTAAAATTAAAATACTGGCGTAAAAATACAAGTCTTTTGAATTATTTACATCGGTTTGAGTAGATTGCATTGAACGTCCTATCAACTTATTTGATTCATTTTATTGCATTTCGATTATTTGACAACAATTTATCTCATTGTTAAAGTTTCATTATGAATAATATTTCATCAAACTTAACAACACGTGGATGTTGCTGTATGCGCTAACAGCGAGGAATATACACGCATCCATAATTCCCCGCCAAACAAATGAGCGGGGATTTTTTTTGTACAAAAAGGAGCTTAAATGGAACAAACTGATACAGCTACGCTAGATGTAAGAGGAGAAATATGCCCTTACCCTATGCTCCGAACAAATCGAGAATTAGATGAATCAGATCCTAAACCAAATGCATTAGAGGTAATAACTGATCATCCTCCTGCCCTTTCAACTATTCCACCTGAAGCTATGAAAAGAGGTTATGGCTGTGAAATAGAAGAAATCAAACCAGGGGAATGGAAAATTAAATTATTCAAATAGGAATCAAATGATTAAAAAACTTATATCACTTCAAACAATATTTTTGCTAACTTTATTATCTCTATTATTAGTAGGATGTTCATCTGATGAGTCCAATTCTGATACATCATTAGAATCTAGAGGATACGCTTCTACTGACAAATTAGTTTCAACTTCTTGGGTTGAAGAAAAAATTGATGCCAAAAACTTTAAAATTATTGACATCAGGCTACCTGAAGATTTTGCAGCAGGACATATGCCAAACTCAGTCAATCTATCTTACAAAGAATTACAAGTAGAGCGAGATGGAGTCAAAGGTTTAATTCCCTCTGAAAATGAAATGGCTACAAAGCTAAGTGCATTAGGAATCAAAGATACTGACACAATTTTAGTAGTTGACCACATCAAAAACCTTTGGTCTAGCAGATTACTTTGGACTCTAGAAGTATATGGACATGAAGACACAAAACTCATGGATGGATCTTATGCTCTCTGGGAAGCAGAAGGGAAATCTGTAACAACAGATACAACTTCCATATCTTCCTCAAAATATTCTTTTACGGGAGCAGCAAAGCCTGAACTAATCATATCTTTACAAAAAGTAATGGAGTCAATTGACGATGAGAGTTCAATAGTTTTAGACACTAGATCTGCCGATGAATATGCAGGTAGAGACGTTAGGGCTGAAAGAGGGGGGCACATTCCCGAATCCATACATGTGGAATGGGTACAAAATGTTGACGCAGATGGTAAATTTTTACCAGCTGAAGATCTAAAGAATTTATACAATTCTACTTCTGTAACAAATGAGCTAGACATTTACACTTTGTGTCAAACTGCCGTACGAGCTACCCATAGCTGGTTTGTATTACAAGAATTACTTGGATATGAAAATGTTGCAGTGTACGATGGTTCATGGACTGAATGGGGTAATTCGGAAAATACACCTATAGATTCATAGGATAAACTTATAAAAATACATGATACTTCGCAAAAGTTTATAGAAAAAACGAGAATTGCTGTACTCAGTACAGTTGATAAACATAATAAGCCTCACTCTGTCCCTATTTGGTATTCTTGGGATAATGGTGAGGCATTTATGTTTACTGGAATTAACACTCAAAAGTGGAAAAACTTATTACAAAACCCTTTTGCTACTTTGTGTGTAGACGACAGAGAGCCACCATACCAATCAGTAATAATTCATGGCAAAGTGGAACAGGTACAAGTACCTTTAAATCAATTTGTAAAATCTTTATCTGTGAAATATTACGGATTGACAGAAGGAGTTGAATTCTCTAATTTATTCCCTGATGATGCTGAAGATGTTGTTGTATTTAAACTAATACCATCAAAAATTGTTTCAGATTTACAAAAATAATGATATCTATCAAAAACCTAACAATGTTATACAAAAATGGTAAGGGTGTTAAAAACATCTCTATATCCATTCAGGATGGGGAAACAAAGGCATTATTGGGACCAAATGGCTCGGGAAAAACAACTACGATGAGATCTTTCATGGGCTTCTTAAAATCTTCAGATGGAACTCTTTCAGTAAATGAAATAGACCCGATATCTAACCCTATAGAAGCCAAGAAAATTATCGGGTTTCTTCCTGGTGACTCCCGTCTACCTGACAACGTCTCATCAGAAACATTGTTCAAATTTGCTGCTAATGCCAGAAATGTCAACTTAGACTATGCTTTAGAATTAGCTACGAATTTTGACCTGGACATTAAACAAACTCTCAAAAAACTTTCAAAAGGAAATAAACAGAAAACCGCTATAATATTGTCTCTTTTGCATAAACCCAAAGCTTTAATATTAGATGAACCCACTTCCGGCCTCGACCCTTTTCATCAAAGAACCTTGTTTCAAATACTCAATGACTTCGCTAAAAATGGAACATCCATATTACTTTCTTCACACATTATTTCTGAAGTTGAAAAAACTGTAGACTCTCTAGCAGTGATGAAAGAAGGGGTAAAAATATACGACGAATCTCTAGACTCTTTCAAAAAAATGGCAGAACAAAATAACACATCTGCAGAGAATCAATTCTTTGATTTTTTCGATAAGGAAAAGAATTTTGATTAAATTTCTATCTACTTATGGTAGGTACATCCTTATATCTTCACAAAGATGGATATCAACTTGGACATTAGCTCCTGGAGTCTATTTAATGATAATTCCTTTGGCTTTTGGAAACTCAAATTTAAAAGAAAATATAATCGATGGCCAGAAAAACGCCCTCGAGACATCCGGTTTTTCTGACAACTCAGTAGTACTTAATGCATTTGGAATCAGTAATTGGGATTCAATATGGTCAATAGAAGGACTACTCTCAGGCTATCTCATGAACTTATTCATGCCCTTACTTATAGCTGTTTGCCTAATAGGGTTAATGAACAAAATTGGACCAAAATCGGAAGAAGATGGGACTTTCGAATTTGTTGCATCATTACCTTTTACTAGAACTATGATATTTGCTGCTCAAGCAATTATTCTAATCGGATTAGGAATGCTTATTCCTTTTGTATGGGTGAATTTAATTTTCATCATGACACTTTTTGTAGACGCCAGCTTGAATTACTCATCTCTTGTGCAATCAGTAATCCAATGTGCACTTGGCGGAGTAACTTTTGCAGCATTTGGTTTTGCCATAGGAGCATATACTGGAAAATCTTCATGGAGTTGGGCTGCTGGTATTGGGCTTTTAGCTATAGAATGGCTTTCAGGCATATTAGCTGAAACAAATTCGATTTTTGAATTTGTGAAGGAATGGATATCCTCATTTGGAGCCTATAACAACCCTTATGCTAACGGACTGGATATTGCAGATTTATCTCTAGTAATCTTTAAAATTATCCTATTCTTGATAATAGGATTTTGGGGATATAGAAATAGAAGCCTCAATCTGTAGTTTTTTCTGGATTCCATCCTATTGAAACCATATTTTGGCTAAGAATAATTCCCCATCCAATCATTCCTATAATGACTCCTAAAAACAAAAATGAAATGTCCAATTAAAAGTAGCCAATCGATATAACATATTAGGTATAGCTGATTGCAAAATCAACTGGGTTCTAGGGAAATTGTGTAAGTTCATATGATTTTGTATTTTTATGTTAACACTTTAATATTCTAAATTTGCTATGATGCCTCAAATTATTAATTCGGAGATTCATATGCCATACGGAGGAAATGACTGGTTAGCATTAACCAAAGAAGAAATTATTGAACCAGATTTACCTATTTGTGATCCACATCATCATTTTTGGGATCACAGATATGAAAGAATACCTTATCAAAGGTATTTACTTCATGAACTCATAGCTGATACTGACTCTGGTCACAATATAGTCTCTACAGTTTTTGTAGAAGCTCGCTCAATGTACAACATTGATGTTGAGGAGAAATTCAAAACCGTTGGTGAAGTAGAGTTTGTAGAAGGTCTTTCTGCAGCAAGTTCAAGTGGAATATATGGAAAAACTAGGGCAGGTGCAGCAATTGTTGGGCATGCCAACTTAAGTCTCGGCGATGGGGTAAAACCTGTATTGGAAAAACTTATAGAAGCTAGCCCAAATCGTTTCAAAGGAATCAGGCATACAGTCACTTGGGATAAATATCCTGAAATAGAAAATAATCCAACTTATGGCATCCCTGAACAAATGTCTTCACCTAAATTTTTAGAAGGTGCCAAAATTGTTTCAGAAATGGGGTTAACTTTTGAATCTTGGATGTATTTTCATCAGCTACCGGAACTATTAAATATAGCTAAGCAAGTACCTGATCTACCCATAATTGTTAACCATGTTGGAGGATTAATCCAAATAGGTCCGTATGACTCTCGAAGAGAAGAAGTAATAAAAATCTGGAAACAAAATATTTCTGATCTTTCTGAATGTCCCAATGTAGTCATTAAATTAGGGGGATTAGGAATGCCACAAACTGGACATAATTGGCATAATCTTCCAACACCAGTTGATTCAGATACTCTAGCAATTGATATGAAACCATATCTAGATTTTTGTATAGAAAAATTCACTCCCAGCAGAGGTATGTTTGAAAGTAATTTCCCTGTTGATAAAGTTTCTTTCTCGTATCATGTTTTATACAACGCTTTCAAAAAATACTCTAAAAACTTCTCACCTTCAGAACGAAATGATATGTTCAAAAACACAGCTGAGAAAACATACAAACTTACCAACTAAAAGGACTGAAATGGCATACGACTACATCATTATAGGATCGGGATCTGCTGGGGCTATCATAGCCTCAAGGCTTTCTGAATCCCCAAAAAATTCTGTATTGTTAATAGAGAGTGGCCCCGGATACACATCAATAGATCAAACACCAAATGAAGTAAAATATGGTTTTGGCGCAAATAGAAACAGATCTTGGTTTTTTACAAATCCAGCTCATGGTAGAACTTTTATTGGAAAATCTACAGAATTACGTGAACCTATTTTAGTTCCTAGAGGAAAAACGTTAGGAGGATCTAGTGCGGTAAATGCTCAAATATTCTTAAGAGGCGAACCCGACGATTATGATGAATGGTCTAAATCTGGAAATGATCTTTGGGGCTTTCAAGAATGTTTGCCTTATTTCAGAAAACTAGAAAATGACCTAGATTTTTCTGGAGATTTCCATGGTCAATCTGGGCCTGTAAGGTGTATCAGAACACCAAAAAACGAATGGCAAAAAGACAGTGTTGCTTTTTATGATGGCTTCAGAGATTTAGGTTATGCTCACGTTGATGACCATAATGACCCAGATTCTACTGGAGTAGGCCCCCTACCCTTTAATACAATCAATAGAATCAGACAAAACACTTGGCTCACATACTTAGAGTCACACCTTGATAGACCCAACCTAACAATACTATCAAATGCTCAAGTTGAAAAAATTATTTTAGATAATTTACAGGCAAAGGGTGTAATCGTTAATACGGAAAACGGAGTAGAAACTATCGAAGGGAATGAAATCATAGTGTCTGCAGGAGCCATTAATTCACCACAAATCTTAATGCTGTCTGGAATAGGCCCAGATGACATGCTAACAAAACAAGGAATTAAAACTTTATTACCTCAGTCAAATGTTGGGAAAAATTTGAGAGATCACCCTCAAGTTCCACTTACATGGCAAGTAAATCCGGGTCAAGAAAGTGATCCAGATCTGAGGGGAGTAGATGTAGCAATTAGATACACCGCAGATGGGTCTGATTTACGTAACGACATGATGATTCATCACACTAGTTTTGGAATGGGTTCAAAACTTTACTTCGGAGACACCAATAATATGTTTGGTAGAGTTGGAATGATTGTCGCCATTTACTTAGCAAAAGGCCAAGGAGAGTTAGTGCTCAGAACATCAGATCCAAGCATCCAACCATATATCAATTATAATTATTTCAAAGAACCTGAAGATTTAAGAAGAATGCGAGATGCTGTAAGAATGTGCGTTGAGGTAGGCTCAGGATCTTCATATAAAAACCTGATTGACTTCAGGCTTGCTCCCTCAGAAGAGATACTTAACTCTGACACACAATTAGACATTTGGCTCAAAGAAAATGTCAGAACTAGTCACCACATATCAGGAACATGCAAAATGGGACTAGAAACTGATCCAACGTCAGTCGTAGATCAGTACGGAAACGTACATGGAACCAAAAACTTAAAAGTAGCAGATGCATCAATCATGCCAGATTGCCCAAGAGCAAATACTAACGTACCAACTATGATGATTGGTGAGAAAATTGCAGACTTAATTTTAAACAGTTAAATCTTTTTTGTGAGACAAATTTGATTGAAATATAATTGGCCAAACTGCAGCTGCTATAAGTAAAATCAAAAAGCCAATCACACCATTCAAATATAGCGCCCAACTCACGTCATAATTATCTGCAATTGATCCTGAAAACAGTAAGCCCAATGGAAGTCCATAAACAGATAATTGCCGCAACCCTAATATTCTTCCTAGCATTTCTTTAGAGGTATATGACATAAGTAACATTGCCATTGTCACCATGGCAAAAGATTGAAAAAATCCTATAAAATACAGTAGCGGAATAGCTACAAATAAACTAGAGGCAAATCCCATAAAAAATATCCCAATATGCCAAAAAAGTGCTCCTACAATCATCAAAACGCCCGCCCACTTATTATTAGAAAGATAACCCATTACTAAGGAACCACTTAATGCTCCAGTGGAATACATGCCTAACATCCAACCCAAACCCACAGCATCTGTTTTCATCACATCTTTTGCAATCACCGGCATCATGCCATTGTTCAAAGGGAATCCAGTTAAATTAACCATAAATGCAATAACTAAAATCCCTACTAAAAATGGATGTAATAACACGTAAGAAATACCACGTTTAAAATTTGAAATAAGCGATTCTTTAGAATCCGATGAAACATTGGGAATATCCCTAATCATCAGTACAAATCCTAAAGCTAAACAATAAAGACAAACTATTACCAAATAACTAATTGATGCACCTAAGGATTCTAATAAAACTCCCCCCATAATTGGCCCAACAATTTGAGTAATGTCTCTAGACGTTCTCAATAATGCAATACTATTTCGAAGCATTTCACTTCCAACAATTGCAGGAATCAGTGATTGTCTTACTATCATATCTAACGATCTAGACAAACCTACAAATGGGGAAATCAATAAAACATAAGTAACAGAAATACTTTCAGTCACATACAAAACCATCACTATAGTAGATAATATTACAAAAGAAATTCTTGCAAAAATATAAATGTTTCTTCTCCCCAGCCTATCCACTATCACTCCAAAAAAAGGGGAAAATAAAGTCCCAGTAAAACGTAATGCTGCATACATACCTAAAATCATAGGTGAGTTGGTTTCATTCAAAACATACCAAGACAGAATTACTAGCTCCATGAATTCAGCACATGAAAGTGCAAAATCACCAAGCCACATATACCTGAATCTAACAATTATTAATGATTCAAAAGATTTGCCTAAAATTTTATTCATTTTATTTTCATATGCCCAAACATTCGCATATGTTAAACAAAATGTCGTAAAACTTCTTCATCTATCATTTGAAGAGTTTCAGAATCGCCTGTATCAATAGCTCCAAACATTATTTCTTCAACACCTTCATCAATAAACTCTCCGATTCTTTCCACTACATAATCTACAGGACCAGCTACTGACCCAGTTTCTAATGGAGTAACTAATTTACCACCAAAACTTCCATGAGTAGTATCAGATGATCTATATCCTAATTTTTCAATAAATTCTTTAGCTTCAGACTTACTGTCAGTTATTTTGATAGGCATTAATAATGTTTTTTTTATATCTGCGGGGTCTCTTCCTACATTTTCACAATGTCTTTCTAAAACACTAACTTTATGCTTGTACAAATCCATAGACATGCCTCTACCCGACCAACCGTCTAAATTAAATACATCTCCATATTTTGCTAGAGTCAACAAAGTTCTTTTTTCTCCTGTGCCTCCAACTAAAATCGGCACATGTGGATTTTGATAACAATTAGGGGACAATGGAGCTTGATCAAGTTGATAAAATTCACCTTTAAAACTTACAGGCTGCGTCGAAGTAAATAAAAGTCTAATTAAGTTACAAGCTTCTTCAAATCTATCTGACCTCTCTTTAAGAGATGGAAATTTCCATCCATAAGCTAAATGCTCTCTTTCATACCAAGAGGCACCCAAAGACAATGTAAATCTTCCTTTTGAAGCCTGGTCTAATGTACTAGCCATTTTTGCAACTAATGCAGGATTTCTATATGAATTTCCTAATACCAAATGACCTAATTTGAGTTTTTGTGTCATCCCAGCCACTACTGATATCAATGTAAAGGCCTCAAAAGCGGTCTCAGCTTCAGCTTCCATTTGATCAGTTTTTGTACTAGACACATGTGGAGGTAAGAAGTGGTCAGCAAACCATACACTCGACCACCTACCAGATTCCATCGTCAAAACAGATTTTGAAATAGAATCCCAATCAGTTTCGTATACATTTACCTGAACACCAAATTGCATGATTATCCTCTTAAGTTAAATTATTACAGGCAAATTTATCACAAATCTAGCTCCAGACGATGGATTTGATGTGATTTCAAGTGATCCATTATGAATGTCAACTTGTTGTTTTACTAAAGCAAGGCCTAGGCCAGAACCTTTTATAGAGCTAGAGTGACCCCTTTGAAATCTCTCTAAAACTAATGTTCTTTCATTTTCAGGAATTCCAATCCCATTATCATCAATAGTTAAAATCAAATTATTGTCAGAAATTTCTGTAGAAATTTCTATTACTAATTGTTCCGGATACATTTTTGAGTGAATTACGGCATTCGCTATCAAGTTACTGAGCATCACTTGTAACCCTTCTCGCCATGCATAAATTAAAGGAGATTCGGAAGATAAAATTAAA
Organism: uncultured Chloroflexota bacterium; assembly: GCA_913045625.1. GTDB lineage: Bacteria > Chloroflexota > Dehalococcoidia > Lucifugimonadales > UBA826 > AG-426-M11. The sequence continues at coordinate 22,832 of CAJWPE010000020.1, forward strand.
TTCAATTTAGATTCAGGATATTGTCGTTCATGCTTGATAGTAAGTTCATTGATAAATTGCATAAAGTCAATTTCCTCAAAAATATTTTCTTCTGACAAATCACCTCTAGCCAATAATCTTAGTGATTCCAAAATACTAATTAAATTATCTTGTTGAGAAATAAGATCTGAAATTATTTCGGATTTTTGCGAATTATCGATTTCTAAATTTCTGCCCAATAAATCTAAATTCATCTTCATACTAGTCAGTGGGGTTCTAAGTTCATGAGCAACGTTAGAAGCAAAAGATCTCGAAGATACTAAGGCTTCTTGAGTAACTGTATAATTTTGTTCTAGCCTTCTCAGCATTTCGTTAATACTAGATGTTAAGTTTTGAACTTCTGAAAAAGAATATTTAGATTCTGAATTAACTCTCTCACTTAAATCTGAAGAGTCATTAATCATCATTGCATCTTTACTAAGTCGCCCTAGTGGTTTAACAATTATCCAACCTAATACCCATCCAATCACTCCCAATAAAATCACAACAACTATACCAACAGACACGAAAGAATTTCTCACATCTGTCAATGTTGAATCTACTACATCGTAAGAACCTATCACTTCAATAGTAATTAAAAATTCCTGCCCCACAATCCCAAGGCGTCCTGGTGGGTTAACACGAGACTGTGTAAAAAATTCTTTATTCAAACCCCTCCATTTTTCACCGTTCAAATCAATTGTAGAAAATTGGTCTGTTAATAAAGATTGTTCAGCAATTTGTGGGAATCCTTCAGTAGCCAGAAACAATTCTTTATTTACGTAAATTCTTGTGGGAAGTTGAACATCAAAAAATGCTTGTACTTCTGTAGCAGGTTCTCTACCTGTGTTTTGGTACAAAAAACGCCTCAACTGCAATATTTGAGGCAGTATATCTGAATTAGAAACTGATTCAATTTGCTTAGAAATCCTAGAGTCCAACCTGTTTTTAATCTCATTTTGACTCAATTGATTTATTGCAGCACCTGCAGGTACAACAATCAACACTGAAGCAATAACAAATAATAAAGTTACTACAGTTCTAAAACTCATTTTTCAATACAAACCCAACCCCTCGAACCGTATTAATAATCCTAGGTTGGTCGAGTATTTCCATTTTTTTTCTTAAATATCCTATAAACACATCAACTACATTTGTATCTACTTCAAAATCATATCCCCATACATAATTAAGTAATTGCTCTCTACTCATCACTATATTCGGATTCTTTGATAAAACATAAAGCAAATCAAATTCTTTTTTAGTCAAATCAAGTGTTTTGTCAAAATAAATAACTTTTCTTTTTTGGGGATCTACCAATAATTCACCTAATTGGATTTCATTTCCATCAATAGATGAACTACGCCTAAGTAACGCATTGATTCGTGCGAGCAACTCTATGAATGAAAATGGTTTAACTAAGTAATCATCAGCACCAGATTCCAATCCAATAACCCTATCTGTCACTTCGTCTCTAGCAGAAAGAATACAAATTGGAATCTCTACTTCAATACTTCTCAAATATCTTGTAACTTCAATACCATTCATTTCTGGCATATTTATATCTAAAATCAATATATCTGGAATACGATGTTCAATTTCAGATATAGCTAAAACCCCATTCTCTACAGATGAAACTAGAAAGCCCTCAAAACGTAAACTACGCTCAAGGGCTTCCCGGATAGAAAGGTCGTCATCTGCAATCAAAATTGATGCTGGCATGATTCACCTAATATGAAATCACTTTCTGAAGTCTTTCTGAAAATTTATCTATTTGAAGAAATTTTTGATCTGCTTCTTCACGGGTTAATTTTCCATTATCTAAAGCTGATTGAATTTGAGATCGCATTTCTTTGCCATGCTTGCCATGCTTAGGTCCCTTTTCCATTTTTTCTTGAAAATGAGCGATTTTCTCATCAGCTTCCTCTTGAGTTAAATCTCCATTTTCTACAGCAGCAGCTATCTCAGCCTTAATAGATTCAAGTTTAGAAGCCATTTTCTCTGTTCTAGCATTTCTCTTTGCATCAATATCAGATAATTTGGAGTCAGCCTCTTCCTGTGTGATCTGACCAGATTCAACCGCAGCAGAAATCTTTGCCTGGATATCTTCAATACTCATCATATGTTTTTTGTGATGGCGCCATTTACCATGCTTAGGTCCCTTTTCCATTTTTTCTTGAAAATGAGCGATTTTCTCATCTGCTTCCTCTTGAGTTAAATCTCCATTTTGTACAGCTGTTTGGATTTTCAAATTTATCTCTTGTTTTTTATTTTCAATTTTTGCATGTCGTTCTGCAATTTTTTCTTCTAAAATTGATAATCTCTCATCAGCTTCCTCTTGAGTTAAATCTCCATTATCTACTTTAGTCTCAAGATTAGTTTTAACTTCATCTATATCTTTAGGAGGATGGGCAAATACGCTAGAGGATGACATTGATCCAACAGTTAAGATCAATACCAACATTACTGAAGCAATTGCTATATTTATTTTTAGATGTTTTAAGTAAGTCATTTCTTTC
>CAJWPE010000021.1 GCA_913045625.1 uncultured Chloroflexota bacterium
TGGCGACATAATTCAAAATATTGAAATAATTATTAATAATAAATAATTTTAAATTAATTTGTTGTTTTGATATTTGTCACAAATTCAAAAAGTCTTCCTGATGTCCCTATCCAATCACCATTTTCTAAAGAAGATGAATTCACTACTGGCTGAGAATCTATTCTGATTGTAGGGGAGTCATCTGATACATTTATAATTACTAAGTCATCTTTAAATTTCAATGTAATTCCTTCTAATTCTGATAAACCTATTTCAGATCCTATTATGATATTTCTATGTAAAATTCGTTGAACCAGAGTTTTTTTAATAGTTCCAAAACTTATTATTAAATCACCTTTTTCATCGTGTAAATGTCCATATGGATGTGTTTGTAAATTTCTATAGATTATTGCCGCGATAACTATTACGACTAGAAGTGAAATCAAAAATACCAAGGCTATTATTGTAATTGTTAGGGAGGAGAATGTAGTAGGAATTTCCACAATTTGAATTTGAATATTTTGAGCCGGTACTTCATAAACTCGCCCTGCATAATCAATGTTCATATTGAATGTGATTAAGGTATTTCCGATTTCTTGAGGTGTATACAATATGTCATACATTGCAGATTTTCCGTCAGTAGTGCTTCGCCTAGGAATTAAAGTGTAAGAGTCTGAAATTTGATTAGAATCAGTCAAAATTGTCGTATTAATTGAATTTTGATCTACTGGATAAGGACTAGCTCCAATAGAAACATAAAGAGTTCCTAAATTAGATTCTTTACCGATATTTAGGTTTGAAATATTTAATTTTTCAAAATTTATATTTGGGAAAAAAATAGATTCAAATTCATAATTTGAAATTAAACTAGCAGATTCGAATCCCTTCCATGTCATCTGAAGTGACATCTTGTGTGTACCTAATGTGTTAATTTCAGGAATTTCTAATGAATAATACCCATCATCTTTAATTGCATCTCCTTTAAACCCTGCATCATTCATCTCATAAAAAGCTTCAATTCCATTAGGATCCATTATGGATAATTGAATGGAAACTTCACCAGCTAGATTAACCATTAAGTCTTTTTTATCATTTACAAATGCGATTAAAGATAGAGGATTATTAATAGCATTTTTTTGATTTAGATTTAGTAATTCAATTTGATATTCATATGAAGATTGTGAAAATGCTTGTATTTCACCTTCAAAATTATTGATTTCTACACTCCATTCTCCTGGAGTCGGATTTTTGATTTGCCATACAATTGCATAAGGAGTTTCGGTAACAGATGATTCACTTCTATCGCCTTCAGAAGATTGCATTCCTGAAGGATTTTTTAGCCTGAAAGATCCACCAGTTTTGTTTTTATAAAAGAATAGATTTGTTTCACTAGTCCCAGGGGCAATCAAAATTTTAGAATTGTAAAGTTGTTCCTCTGTGATGTTCAAATTATCTAAATCTATTAGTTGACCTAAACGCCAAAAATCATTTGAAATTGCTACTGAAAACCTTTTCATCATATTAGGTAACGAAAAACTAAATTTTTCTGATAGAGTTCTCTCAGAATATCGGTCTAATAAAATTGTAATACTCTTGTCTGAATCCTTTAAAGAAATTCCATGAACTTCCCAAGTTTTGTTTTTGTAAAGATTGGCCACTGGGTCTACAAATTCCCTCAAAACATCTTCAGGATTTGCATTTGACATAAGTAAAGGGATTTGGCTTCCACCCATTAAAATTATTTTAGAATCATTAGCTGCAAACTCTGATTGAAGAAAATTGTATGAATTTAATAAACTTTCATTAATATCCAAACTTATATTTGTTTGATATTCATGATTAGAAATTACACTTTTTATATCTTTGTATACATTTTGAAAATTGTTATTAGATAAATAAGGTCCTTTAGGAGTAACTTCTGAACTAGAAGAGTCTAAAATGGAAAAATATAGTTTGTGATTATCATTAAGTACAGATGTGATTCCTATCAATGAATCAACTAAATTTTGATTTTCTAAATCTCCCTTGATCGCATTAACGTCTAAAAGAAATAAAACTATAGAATTATCTGTATTAGTGCCTTGATTTCCATAAATTGTAGTTGTAGAAAAAAAAATTAAAGTAAATAAACTTAAAATCACTATAGAGTTTGATATGATTTTATTTGTCATAATGACACCTAATTTTTTTATTTGTCTAAAAAGTTTGTTCTAATAGACAGTCTATAATAAAACTGATCCTATAGTGATTCAATTAGAATTCATTCTAATTTTCATGGTGAGATACGGGGAGTTGTATTGCTTAATTACAAAATAAGATTTTTTTCTTATATCATTAGCATTATTTTATTTCTGATATTAGTCACTTTGTCATGTGGCTCAGAAAACGAAATTCAGGGTGTCAATTTTGTATCAGGGTATGTTGTAAATGTTGAGAGTTTGTCATTAAAACAACTGAAATCTTTTGAATTAGTTGATAAAAATGATCATAAGATTTTTTTTGTTGTCCAAGGTGATTTAGGAAAGTTTTCGCCATCTCATATGAGGCAACACATGTTGATTGGTGAATCGATTATAGTTAAGTACTCTATTGAGGATGGTAAAAATATAGTTGAATCAGTGGATGATTTGAAATAATTTAAACAGTTTTTTTTCTGTACCTGAAACTTAAAAAGATAGTAAACACAACTATAATTACAAATATAAACATGAAAAATATTCCAGCTGAAGAACCAGGAACCAAATTTTCTGAATGTATGTTACTTCCTGTAATTTCTATTGGGAAAAACACACTATGTTCAATGTCAGGTTCAGTTGAAATTCTTATTTCACTTTCCCATGTTCCTGCTTGATGTAAGGTTAAATTAGCTATGTATGTATCTAATGATTTAGGAGTGTTAACTGCTCGAGACATGTAAGCTTCTTCTTCTTTTCTGACCAAAACCTCGATTATTGCTTTTTCAACAGGAGAATTATCTGATTTATAAGTGGGAAAGATTTGAAATTGAATAGGTCCCACTACAGGAGTTTTTGGGATCACTTTTACAGAAAGATTATATTCGTTAATTGACCCTGAGTAAGATAATTGTTCGTCTTGGTTAGCATGAATTTGTGGTAAAAATGAATTACCTAATCCTGTGAGTAGAATTGATGCTACAACAGAATAAAAAAATAATTGGGTCTTCATCTTAGTCCTTATTTTGGTGGGCCCGGCTGGGATCGAACCAGCGACTAATCGGTTATGAGCCGACCGCTCTAACCACTGAGCTACGGGCCCTCTTTATAGTGAAATTTACAGTACACTAGGAGATAATTGTCTTGTACCTAAGTAATTGAGTCAAGAATTTTGGTAAATTAAATGAAATTAAAAAATTATTTTGTACTTATAATTGTATTATCAGTTGGTCTATCTATGACAGTTATTCCTATGTTGATCCCAGAAAAACCATTACAATTTACCAAGATTTATAAAATAGTTGATGAAAATTTTTATAATAATATTGATGTAGAAATTTCACAAAACATTATTAAAACTGATGCATTGGACGGTTCTGAAATTTATTTAAGTGAGAGTGATTATCCCACTGTTTTAATAGTTTTAGCTCATTGGTGCCCACATTGCAGGAATGAAGTTCGGGAAATTTCAACATTTTTTACAGATTCTGTAGACGATCAAGGAAATACAGTAATTGATGATGTGAGATTTATGTCGCTAGTTACATCAATTCAAAGTGATAGGTCTAATTTCCCACCGCATGAATGGCTGAAGAACGAAAATTGGTTACTACCTACTTTAGTGGATAATCAAAACTCTGAAATAGCTGCAGCTTTGAGAATAAGATCTTTTCCCACATATGTAATTTTTGATCAATATGGATATATTATTGGTATGATTTCCGGAAGAATTGAAAAAGAAGGACTTCAAAATCTTATTCAGCAGATTAATGATACTGTTGGTAAAGAGAATCTATAACAATGGTGAAATATGCCGATTTCTAACAAAATTTTAGATTTTATGGATAGAGGATCATGGATCCGTAAAATGTTTGAAGAAGGTATTGCACTTAAAAAACAATTTGGCGAAGAAAATGTTTTTGATTTATCTTTAGGTAATCCAGTCATGGAACCGCCCCAAGAATTTTTTGATGAATTGAAATCTATAGCATCAAAACCTATTAAAGGGATGCATAGGTATATGCCCAATGCGGGACTGGAAATAACTAGACAAGCAATTGCTAGTGAATTAAATAAAGAGACTGGTTTTAGTTTTTCTTCAAATCATATTGTCATGACTTGTGGTGCTGGAGGGGCTTTAAATGTGGTGATGAAAACACTACTGAATCAGGGAGATGAGGTAGTGATTTTTTCCCCATTTTTTGTTGAGTATCAATTCTATGCTGATAATCATGGTGGAACTTGTAAAATTGTAAATCCTGATGAGAATTTTCTTCCTGATTTTGAATCTTTATTTGAATCAATTAATGAAAAAACAAAAGCAGTTTTGATCAATTCTCCAAATAACCCTACAGGAGTAATGTATTCCAAGGAAATTCTCGAAAAAATAGCTCAAATTATTTCTGAAAAAGAAAAACAATTTGATTCTGAGATATTTTTTATAAGCGATGAACCTTATAGGAAAATAGTGTTTGATGGTTTAGAGTACCCGCATATTTTTCAATTTCATCCTCGAACTATAGTTGCTACATCACATTCAAAAGATTTGGCACTTCCTGGGGAAAGAATCGGGTATATAGCTGTAAATCCTAATTATACAAATCAGGATATTCTTATAGATGGCTTAGTCTTTTGTAATAGAACATTGGGTTTTGTTAATGCGCCAGCTTTAATTCAATATTTAGTTGTCAATTTACAATCTGTCACTATTGATATTTCAGAGTATCAAAACAAAAGAGATTTCATGTATCAAGAACTTTCTTCAATAGGTTACGAAACAGTTCTACCTCAGGGAGCATTTTATATGTTTCCAAAATCACCTATTCCAAATGATGTTGAGTTTATAGAAATTTTAAAAGAACAAAATGTTTTAGCAGTCCCTGGTAGAGGTTTTGGGTGTTCCGGTCATTTTCGGATTTCATATTGTCTTGAAGATTCTACTCTTGAAGGTTCGATTTCTGGACTAAAAGCGGCTTTTCAAAATATATAATTTAAATTGGGGATAAGTCTTTTAACCCTATTCCTGTTGAGGGGATTAATACGGATGCGCCTTTTTGTATGACTTTAGACTCAATTAATTTTGATATACCAGCAAAAGCAGCAGCAGAAGTTGGTTCAATGTATAAACCTTCTTGATTAGCTAAAGCTAGTTGCCATTCGATTATTTCTTTTTCAGAAACTATTTCACATGTCCCATCGTTTTGTTGTAATTCTTTGACTATTTGATTGAGTCTTGGTGGAGTAGCTACTGCAATTCCACCAGCTATAGTTTTTGTTTGATTTACTGGATTCCAGTCTGTTTTGAAAATTGTTGAATAAATTGGTTGGATTGATTCGGTTTGTACTGCATGTATCTTAGGTATTTTGTGTATTTTGTTATCTAAAAACAATTCATGAAAACTTTTTAATACTCCTAAAAATAGCGATCCATTACCTACAGGAAGAATTATATGTTCGGGGAAGTTTTCAGAATCATAAAAGTCTCTAAATATTTCATAACCGAAAATTTTTGTTCCTTCGATAAAATAAGGGCTTAAATTGTGTGAGGCATATGTGACCCCGTGATTTTCTGCAAAGGTAATAGCTTCTATTGTAGCTTGATCTCTAGGCCCTTCTACTAAATATGTATTGGCTCCATAAACCTTGATCTGGTTTATTTTGGCAGTGGGAGCAGAAGAAGGGGCAAATATATGACTTCTAATTTGTGCTTTTGAAGAGTAAGCAGAAATTGATGCTCCTGCGTTGCCCGATGAATCTTCTGCAATCTCTTTAATTCCAGCTTTTTTTAGACAAGAGATCATTATTGAACTGCCTCGGTCTTTGAATGAACCAGTGGGGTTAAAGTACTCGAGTTTTGTAGATAATTTGATTTCAAGTTTGTCAGATAAATTATCTAATTTGATTGTGGGAGTATTTCCTTCACCTAATGAAACTATGCTTGCAGAATTAATTGGCAGTGGAATTTTGATAGAGTTAAGTTTTATTTTTGCATCTTCTAAAGAAATGTAATTTACATCAAATGGAGAGTGACAGTCGGGGCAATTTAATTTATCACTTGAAGGGCATGTACGGAATTCACAAATTGAGCATTTGAAAAAATAATTTGAGTTGTTCAATTTGATCTCCTGGAATATAAATTTATTTTATACGAAACCATGAAACATTTTAAAGAAACTTTTGGTAGGATTTATAGAATGTTTAATAAAAAAAATCACGGAAGAGGACTTAGCAGCTTTTCATCTCAGAAAAAACCACTATTTTATGGTTGGTATATTGTTCTAGTTGGTTTAGTGGTTTTGACTTTAAATGCTTTAGCAGTATTTCGAGGAATTGGTGTTTTGGTTGTGGTGCTTCAAAAGAATTTTGCTTGGTCACGTACTCAAATTTCTATTGGGAATGTTTTAAGTAGAGCGGAAGGAGCTGCATTAGGTCCTATTGAAGGATTTTTGATTGATAAAATTGGTGCAAAACGAATGCTTCTCATTGGAATGACAATAATGGGATTAGGTTTTTTTGCGTTTTCTAGAATTCAGAATGTGTGGCAATTTTATATAGTTTTTCTCATAATTACATTAGGAGCTGGGCTAGGAGGATGGTTAGCAATAGCCTCATTGCTAAATAATTGGTTTGTTAAAAATAGAACTATGGCTATGGCAATTGCCATGTCTGGAATTCATTTGGCCGGAATTTTTATACCACTATATGCCTATGCAATCGATTGGGAATTTCGATTTACTCTTGTAGCTATGGGAGTGATAATAATTTTGATAGGTATACCTAGTTATTTATTGACTAGGAATACCCCAGAAGAGATTGGTTTACTGCCTGATGGAGAACAATCAAATGATGATCAAAATGTAGAAATAAGTAGCCAAAATTCACCTAAAGAATTTGATTACACGCTTAAACAAGCATTAAGGTCATCTTCCTTTTGGGTGATAACTGCTGCTCACGTATCATCTAACATGGCTTTAGCTGCGATGGGGGTTCATTTAACTCCTAGAATCACTGACATGATGATTGCTTTAGGTCGAGAAGAATCAGTAGCTTTGTATTGGGCTAGTTTTGTTGAATCAGGATATGCCATTGTTGCTTTACCGGCTATTTTTATTTCTGGATGGTTAGGCGACAGAATGTCTAAGAAAAATTTGCTGATGATATTTATGTTTTTGCAGGGAATTTCTACTTTGATTCTTTCATATGCTAATAGTCTCTTTATGGCTTTTGTATTCGCATTTATTTATGGGATAGCTTTTGGAGGTAGAGTTCCATTGATGTCAGCCATTAGAGGGGAATATTTTGGTAGAAAAGCTTTTGCTAGCATTACAGGCTGGTCAATGTTGCCAAATGGTATTTTGATGGCTATTTCTCCTGTCCTGACAGCTTGGTGGTATGACAGTGTAGGTAGTTATTTTCTCCCATTTTTTGTTCTTTCAATACTTACTTTAATTGGGGTAATAATCATGTTCTTTGCAAACCCACCAGATAGATCAATTCCACAAGAAACAGGTTAGATATGATTTGGTATAAAGATAAGTTGTTTTATTTTATTTCAATAGTTGTAATATTTTTTGATCAATTCACAAAATATTTGATTAAAGAATTTGTTCCTAGATATTCTGCTTGGCCTGACGATGGAATTTTACAAATTGTTCACGGAGTGAATACAGGGTCCGCATTTGGTTTGTTCTCAGATTACACACTTTTATTAACGATAGGATCATTAATAGGAATTGGGTTTGTACTTTACTTCTTTTATAAAAATTCTTTCAATGTGATTTGGATGAGAATATCGTTAAGTTTAATAGTTGGAGGAGCGGTTGGTAATTTAATTGATAGAATTCGTGATGGAGGAGTAGTTGATTTTATAAGTGTTGGATGGTGGCCAGCTTTTAATATTGCCGATTCAGCTATAAGTATTGGTATGGCTATACTTATTTTTACATTGGTGTTTGGTGAAAAATTAGGCTGGTATTCTACTTCAACTGATGAGGATTAATAAGTTGATTGATTTAGAAATCTTAGTAGAAGACGATTCTAAATTACGATTAGATTATTTTGTGGCAGAAAATATTGAAGAAATTTCACGTAGTATGGCTGCTAATTTGATTTCTGATGGACTCATTTCAGTTGATGGAGTGATTCAAAAATCATCTTATAGATTAAAGTCTGGGGAAGTTGTTTTTGTTTCTTCAGTACATAACCCTCAAATAGAATTAACCCCTCAAGATATTCCTTTGGATATTATATTTGAGGATGAGGATTTGATTGTAATTAACAAACAATCAGGATTACCTGTACATCCTGGTCCAGGTCACCCTGACCAAACTTTAGCTAATGCTGTCTTGTATGCATGTCCCGACCTACAAGGAATAAGGACTATAAGGCCCGGAATTGTTCATCGCTTAGACAAAGACACTTCAGGAGTGATTGTAATTGCTAAAAACGATCATGCTTTGTCTCATTTGTCTACCCAATTGAAAAATCGTGAGATGGACAAAACTTATCTCTGTCTTGTGAAAGGGAACTTATCATCATTTAAAGCAGTAATAGATGCTCCAATTGCAAGAGATCCATACCACCGCCAAAGAATGGCTATTGTTGAAAATGGACGCCAATCTTTTACAAAATTTAGTGTTTTGAAAAGATTTAATCAGTTTGATTATGTTGAGCTGAAACCATTGACTGGCAGGACTCATCAAATTAGAGTTCATATGAATTCTTTGGGAAATCCTGTTGCTGGGGATAGTTTGTATAATGGATTTGTTCCAGGTTTGAATAGACAATTTCTTCACGCACAAAAGATATCTTTTGTTCACCCTTCAACTTTAAACATTGTCGAGTTTTCCACTGACCTACCAGGAGATTTGACATGTTTCCTAAATAATATTGATAAAGAATGATAATATTTTCTAGTAATTTTAATAATGAGAAATAATTTGAATTCTGATAAACGAGTTAGAGTTAGATACGCTCCTAGTCCTACAGGTGAGCCCCATGTGGGAAATATTCGTACTGCTCTTTTTGATTGGCTAGTGGCTAAAAAATTTGATGGCGATTTTATAGTTAGAGTTGAAGATACTGACCAAGACCGTAAAGTGGATGGAGCTATAGACTTACAAAAATCTTCTTTACAATGGTTAGGTTTAGAATGGGACGAAGGCTTAGGAAAAGATGGTGAATTTGGACCCTATGTTCAATCTGAGCGCCTAAATATTTACATAGATCATGTGAATATTTTGATCTCTAATGAAAAAGCTTATAAATGTTTTTGTACGCCAGAAAGATTACAGGAACTTAGAAAAAAACAGAGAGAATCAAAGTCTCAAGTAGTTGGATATGATGGTTTTTGTAGGGATAAATCAGAAAATTACTCAACTTATAGTATTACAGACGGTTGCGTAGTTAGATTTGCAATGCCTCAATCAGGGCAGTCTACGTTAAATGATTTAGTTAGAAATCAAGTTACTTTTGAAAATAGATTGATAGAAGATTTTGTAATGATGAAATCTGATGGATTTCCAACTTATCATTTTGCTTCAGTAGTAGATGATCACTTGATGGAAATTTCCTTAATTGTTCGAGGAGAAGAGTGGTTATCTAGTTTGCCTAGGCATATACAAATCCATAAAGCTTTTAATTGGGAAATGCCTGATTTCGCTCATATTCCTACTATTCTAGCTCCTGATAAAACTAAATTAAGTAAAAGACATGGTGCTACATCAGTTTTAGAATTTAAAAAAGAAGGTTATTTACCTGAAACAATGATTAATTTTTTATGTTTATTAGGATGGTCAATTGATGGTGAACAAGAATTAATTTCAATTGATGAGTTGATTGAAAAATTTAATATTTCTGATCTTAGTCCCTCTGGATCAGTATTTGATAAAAACAAGTTAAATTGGATGAATGGACAGTATTTAAAGAATAAAAGTGCGCCTCAATTAGCCAAAACTCTTTTTGATTTTTGGGTAGAATTCCCCCCAGAATCTTTTGATTCAGTCCCATCAGAAAAAGAATTAGAGATAATTGCGCCTTTGATTTCTGAAAGATTGAAAACATTAAGAGAAGCTGAAGAATGGATTGCTTTTCTGTACAAAAATAATATTTCTTACAGCATAGAGGATTTGATTCAAAAAAATTCTGATATTCAGCTCACTAATTTGTTTATTGAAAAAGCTATAAATTCATTGAGTGAGTTGGAAAAATTTCAGGCATCTTTTATTGAAATAAATTTGAGAGAATTGATTTCTGAATTGGAAGTGAAGCCTGGTATGTTTTTAGGAACTATAAGAATGGCTACATCAGGACAAATAATTTCTCCTCCCTTATTTGAATCTTTGGAAATTTTAGGTCGTGAAAAAACTATGAATTTGTTACTCCAAGCAGATCAAATGGTTAAGCAGTCTATAAATGCTTGACGATAAATTTTCACAAACCTATACTCGTACAAAATCATAGAGAGTATATATGTCTATTAAAGAAACACTCGGTACACAACTCAAAGAGGCTATGCGAAGCAAAGACGCTGTTAAAAGAACAGTAATCAGGACATTGATGTCAGCAATTAAGAATGCCGAAATAGATTTACAATCTGAATTAGATGATGACGGAATTATTACTGTATTCAATAAACAAGCTCAACAAAGAAAAGATAGTATTGAGGCTTATCAAAAAGCTGAACGTCAAGATCTAGTAGATAATGAAAAAGCTGAATTAGATTTTATTTCTCAATTTTTACCTGAACAAATGTCTGAACAGGAAATACAAAAATTAGTTGAAATAGTAATAAATGAAGTCAATGCTACTAATCCTTCTGACATGGGTAAAGTGATGGGAAAATTGATGCCTCAAATTAAAGGTAAGGCAGATGGGAAGCTTGTGAATTCGATAGTAAGTTCTAAATTAAAGTAATCAAATGAAATTTGGAGTGGTAGTTTTTCCCGGTACATGGAGTGATGTGGATTGTTTTAATATAGTCAAGGATTGTTTAGAACAAGACGTGGATTATATCTGGCACAATGATACTGATTTATCTAAATTTGATTGCATTATTTTGCCTGGAGGCTTTTCTTACGGTGATTATCTGAGATGTGGTGCGATTGCCAAATTTTCTCCTGTAATGGAATCAATTAAAGAGTTTTCAGAGAAAGGTAAGCCAGTCATTGGAATATGTAATGGGTTTCAAATTCTTTGTGAATCTGGAATTTTGCCCGGAGTGTTAATTAGAAATAGAGACTTGAAATTCAGATGTGAAATGACTAATTTATTGGTTCAAAATACCAATGCTTTTTTTACAAATAGATGTGATTTAGGTGAAGTTATTCAAGTTCCTATTTCACATGGTGAGGGGAATTATTTTGTAGACAATGATACCCTCACTCAATTAGAGACTAATAATCAGATTCTTTTTAGTTATAGTTCATCTACCGGAGATGTTTCAGAAATCAATAATCCTAATGGATCTGTTATGAATATCGCAGGAATAGTAAATCAAAAAGGAAATGTACTAGGTATGATGCCCCATCCTGAAAGAGTATGTGATCCTATTTTGGGAGGAATTGATGGTTTGAAGATATTTGGTTCAATTTTAGATAACTTTTCTGATTCTGTGTCGATTTGATTACAGGCGTATTGTTAGCAATATGTGCAGCTTTGGGGTTTGCAGGAAGTGCAGTCTTTATCAAATTGTCGTTACAAAAAATCCCTTATTCGGGTGCGACTATTATGTCTTTAGTGGTTTCTGCTGTATTTAGTTTGAGTGTAGCAGTTATTTTGCATTTTGATGAAATAATTCAACTGCCCGTTATTTCATTTTTATGGTTTGCGATTGTTGGTGTAATTACTTTTACTGGTGGAAGATCATTGCAATACTTGGCAATTAATCATATGGGAGCAGCAAGATCATCGTCTTTAGTTGCATGTTCACCTTTTTTTGCGGCTGTGTTAGCAGTTATTTTTTTAGGGGAGTCAGTAAACATTTGGTTAATCATAGGAACGACATTAATTGTGTCTGGTGTAGTGTTAGTATCATTAAGTAGTGACAAAAATGAATAAAATCAAGAATATTGGTGTTATTTATGCAGTAATTTCTGCTTTTATGTACAGTTTGGCTGCGGTAATTGGAAAGCAACTCACTGAGGATACTGCTTCTCCATTAATTATTTCGAGTTTCTCTTTGTTTTTTGGATTAATTGTCACTTTTTTAGTGATGGCACCAAAAGCTATAAAAGAGATCACTCAAACCCCATTAAAAAATTGGAATACAATTATAATTGCGGGTTTGTGTTCTTCTTGTGGGGTAATGTTTTATTTCCTTAGTTTAGCATCAGCTCCAGTTGTGGTTGTGACACCTATTATTTCTATATATCCACTAATCACCATTGTGTTGGCATTTTTATTTTTAAAAGGAATTGAAACAATTTCTTTAAGAACAATTTTAGGCACAATTTTAGTGATCTCAGGAATTATATTTATATTATTTGGAAATGGTAATTAAACTTCAAGATGAGATTTGATGAACAAACTTTAAAAAATTTATCATTGACTCAGTATGAGTATGATCTGTTAGTTGAAAAATTAGGTCGAGAACCAAATTATATTGAATTGGGGCTTTTTGGATCTTTGTGGAGTGAGCATTGTGGGTACCAGCATTCAAAACCTCTTTTGAAACGCTTTCAATCTGATCATCCTAAATTATTAGTCAGTGCTGGCGAAGAAAATGCAGGAGTTGTAGATATTGGGGATGGTGACGCAATAGTTTTTAAAATTGAGTCTCATAATCACCCATCAGCAATAGAACCATATGAAGGAGCTGCCACTGGAGTAGGAGGAATTGTTAGGGATATATTTGCTATGGGAGCTAGACCTGTAGCATTGTTGAATTCATTAAGATTTGGCCCGCTTGATGTTGATAGAAACAAATATTTACTGGAAGGGGTTGTATCAGGTATTTCAAATTATGGGAATTGTTTGGGGATTCCGAACATTGGTGGTGAAATAAATTTTTCTGATTCTTATACTGGGAACCCTTTGGTAAATGCCATGTGTATAGGAGTTCTGAAGATTGAAGAATTAATTAAATCATCATCTGGACCTGCAGATAATTTACTTTTGTTAGTTGGTTCAGGTACAGGAAGAGATGGGATTCATGGGGCTTCCGGATTAGCTTCTAATACTTTTGATGAAGATCAAGAGCTGAGACCAACAGTTCAAGTTGGAAATCCATTCCTAGAAAAAATTTTAATTGAATCATGTTTAGAAGCAGTATCTTCAGGCAAAGTAGATGGTTTACAAGACTTAGGTGCTGCAGGTTTAACTAGTGCATCAGTGGAATGTGCTGCAAATGGAAATATGGGATTTGAAATTGATGTCTCTTTAATTCCCCGTAGAGAATCTGGTTTGGAAGCATATGAAGTAATGCTTTCTGAGACACAAGAACGTATGCTATTTTCTATTTCCCCTGAAAACTTAGATTATGTTTCTAGTATTTTTAAAAAATGGGATATTAATCATAATGTGATTGGGAAAGTTACTAAAAGAGAGTATGCCACTATTTTAGAAAGTGGGGAATTAATCGCGGATGTTCCTATCAATATTTTGACTGATCCTCCACTATATACTTTAGATGGGATTGAATCTTTAGAGATAAGTGAAGCTCGACAAACTAGTTTAAAAAATATTCCTATACCTCAAGAATCTCAAATGACCATATTTTTAAAACTTTTAAGTAGTGTCAATATTGCAAGTCGTGAATATGTTTATAGGCAATATGATCATCAAGTTCAGACAAATACTGTAATACCTCCTGGAGGTGATGCATCACTAATTCGAATTAAAGGTACTAAAAAAGCTTTAGCTGCTTCTACCGACGGGAATTCTAGAATAAGTTACTTAGATCCCTATATTGGAGCTCAAATTGCTGTTGCAGAGGCATGTAGAAATATTTCTTGTACTGGTGCTGAACCAATTGCTCTTACAAATTGTTTGAATTTTGGAAATCCTCAAAAACCCGAAGTATATTATCAATTAGATAAATGTGTTTCTGGAATTTCTGATATGTCATTACAATTCAATGCTCCCGTGATCAGTGGAAATGTGAGTTTATATAATGAAACTCAAGTTTCAGCGATTTTTCCTACTCCTGTAATAGGTGCAGTTGGCTTATTACAAAATGTAGAAAATCATTGTCAGTCAGCTTTTAAAAATGAAAATGATTTAGTTTTTTTGTTAGGTACAAATCAAATAGATCTAAGTCTAGAATATTTTGCGGGCAGTGAGTTTTTAGAATTGATTCATAATAAAATTGAAGGTGCTCCAGAGATAGATGTGAACTTAGAAGTGATTCTTCAAAAAACTTGTAGAGAGTTAATTTCATTAAATCTATTAAATTCATGTCATGATTGTTCCGAGGGAGGATTGGCTATTGCAATTGCTGAATCTGCTATTCTGGGTAACAAAGGTTTTATCGCAAATTTCGAATTGAATGAAAGATGGGATTCAGCTTTATTTGGGGAGAAACAATCTAGGGTAGTGATTTCATTTCATTCATCTAAATTGAATGAAATAATTACAATTTGTAATAGATTTTCACTACCATTTTTAGATTTGGGGAAAGTTTCATCTAATAGATTCAAAGTTTCAGAATTTATTGATACTGATGTTGATGAAATTTCTAATGTTTGGAAAGATACTTTTTTAAAAGAATTAGATTGACTCTAAATTGACAGACTAAATATCGGGTGCTAGATTAAATTGTTGTTGATTAAGATATTTAATACTTTTGGTTTTTGGAGATTATTGTAAATGCCTACATATGATTATCATTGTGATCAGTGTGGATCAGATTTTGAGTTAAGATTAAAATTCAGTGATTCTATTGAACAAACCTGCACTGCTGAAAATTGTGATGCAATAGCTAGGCGCTTATTTTCTGCAGTCCCAATAGTGTTTAAAGGTAGTGGTTGGTATGTGAATGATTATGGCCAGAAAGCGAGTTCATCTGGCAAACAATCTGATTCCTCAGAAACAAAAAGCTCAGAAACAAAAAGCTCAGAAACAAAAAGCTCAGAAACAAAAAGCTCAGAAAATAAAAGCTCAGAAAATAAATCCTCATCTACAAAAACCTCAGACAATAAATCTTCATCTACAAATAAAGAATAATTATGATAGCTCTAATTCAGAGAGTTTTATCAGCATCTGTTAGTGTAGAAAAGGTTACAGTGGCATCTATAAATCAAGGGCTTCTAGTATTTATTGGAATCTCATCTGAAGATTGTGACGATGATATTAAATATATAGTAGAAAAAGTGTCGAATTTGAGAGTTTTTTCAAATGAGGATGCTAATTTTGATTATTCTCTATTTGAAGTTTCGGGTTCTATACTTCTAGTAAGTCAATTTACCTTAATGGGCTCTACAAAAAAGGGACGAAGGCCAAGCTTTCAACACGCTATGGATCCTGTTCAAGCTAATTTACTGTATTCTCAATTAGTCAATAAATTTGAGGATACTGGATTGAATGTTCAGTCGGGTCAATTTCAAACTCATATGGAAGTTTCTTTAGTGAATGATGGCCCAGTGACGATTATTATTGATTCGAAAAAATAATTATTTTATATCGAAACTTAAATCCAAATTGTCAGCTGAATGAGTGATAGCTCCAACAGATATTAAATCTACTCCAGTTTCAGCTATATTTTTTACTGTATTGAGATTTATTCCACCTGAAGCTTCAGTGATTACTTTCCCACCACATAAATCTACAGCTTTTTTCATCATTTCTAAAGGCATGTTATCTAGAAGTATGATATCGGCTCCTGCATTAATTGCGGCTACTAAATCATCTAAATTTTCAACTTCTATTTCAGTTTTAATTGTATGAGAGGAATTGTTTTTTGCTTTTAGAAGTACATCAGAAATATTTAATCCTTGATTTTCTAGGATTTTAAGGTGATTGTCTTTAATGAGAATTCCATCAGACAAATTTTGTCTATGATTATGGCCTCCTCCCATTCTCACGGCATATTTTTCTAGATTTCTATATCCAGGGGTTGTTTTTCGAGTATCAACAATTTTTGCTTTAGTATGGGAGACTAGGTCAACAAATTTTGATGTTTCAGTAGCAACTCCACTTAATTTACGTAAAAAGTTCAATGATGTTCTTTCTGCTATAAGTATGGAAGCTAAATTTCCTGTTATTGAAGCTATTTCACTACCATTATCCAAATTTGATCCATCAGAAATAAATGTTTTAAATTGCAATTTAGGATCAATTTTAGAAAACACTTTTAATGCAATTTCAATTCCCGCTAATATGCCCTTTTCGTCAGAAACAATTGTTCCCGTTCCTTGAGCTTCAGAGTCAATAATTGCTTCTGTAGTTGCGTCGCCGGATATGTAGTCTTCTTGAATAGCTAAATCAATTAACGATTCTATATTTGGATTGAATTTCATATTTAGACTACTGATAACATTCTTTCAAGAGCAATTTTAGAAAACTCTCTAGTCTTTTGGTCCACTTGAATCTGATTTACTACAACTCCTTCTAGTAATCCATCTAAAACCCAAGACAAATATGCGGGGTGTATTCTGTACATAGTAGAACATGGGCACACAACAGAATCTAAGCAAAAAATAGTTTTGTCAGGATTCTCTTCTGCTAATCGATTAACCATGCTGATTTCAGTACCTACAGCCCACTTTGATCCCACAGGAGAATCAACGATTGCTTTTTTGATAAATTCAGTAGACCCGCTTAAGTCTGCTTCATTAACAACATCAAATGTACATTCTGGATGAACTATGACATTGATATCTTTGTGAGTTTCGCGTGCTTGTTTAATTTGATCTACTGTAAATCTAGTATGAACAGAACAATGACCTTGCCATAAAATTATTTTTGCTTTTTGCAGTTCTTCTTCAGTATGTCCTCCTAGAGGTTTAAATGGGTTCCAAACTATCATTTCATCAAGTTGAATACCTTTTTTGTATGCAGTATTTCTACCGAGGTGTTGATCTGGTAAAAATAAGATTTTATCTCCTCTTTCAAATGCCCAATCAAATGCTGCATCAGCATTTGATGATGTACATACTATTCCGTTATTTTCTCCACATAATGATTTAATTGCTGCTGCAGAATTCATATATGTCATAGGGATTATAGAAGATTGATTGCTGATAATGTTATTAATATCTTCCCAGCAATCTAATACATCGTCTTTTTGGGCCATATCAGACATAGAACAGCCAGCAGTCATGTTTGGAAGAATAACTTTTTGTTCAGGGGTACTTAGAATGTCAGCCGTTTCAGCCATAAAATGAACCCCACAAAAAACAATAAACTCAGCATCTTTTTGTTCAGCTGCAAATTGTGAAAGTTTAAATGAGTCACCTCTGAAATCAGCGAATTGAATTACTTCATTCCTTTGATAATGATGGCCTAATATAACTAGTTTGTCACCTAATTTTTTCTTGGCTTTTTTAATGTTGTTAGATAAATCTTCAGGTGAAGTCCTCATATAACTTATTGGTAATTTTTGCCATTGAACGCCTATATCAAATTCTTCTTGTAGAGTTTTTGAAGATAAATCGTCATCAGTTTGGCAAAATGCGGACTGCTCTATTTCAGTGATAGGAATGGAAGGTTTTTTAGTTTTCGATACCATTTTCTTTTCCTTACTTACTTATATTTTAGCGCCATTAAGATACCAAGGACTAGTTTTGTTGATTTTTACATTAACTGTTTCTCCAGATAGAATATCTGAGTCATCTAAAAATATTAATTTGTCATTTCTGTTTCTACCAAACCATTTATCTTCTTTTTTACCTTCTATTAAAACTTCGAAGGTTTGATTCAATAAATTTTTGTTAATTTTTGTCACTATTTTTTCTTGAGATTCGTTAATTTGAGTCAGTCTATCTTTTTTTACATCGTCGGGAACATCATCAACCATTTTTCTATCAGCTATAGTTCCTGTTCTAGTTGAGTATGCTGCTGAATGTACTTTATCAAATTTTATATCTTCAATTAAATTCAACGAATCCTGAAATTGTTTATCTGTTTCTCCACAGAATCCTACTATTAGATCAGTAGTTAGGGTTACATTAGAGATTTTATATTTTATTTTATCTATTAGCGCACGATATTCTTCGTTTGTGTATCCCCGACGCATAGTTTTTAAAACATCGTTATTTCCTGCTTGGAAAGGTAAATTAATGTTTTCGCACACTTTATCTAAATCATTGATGGCTTCAATGATAGAGTCATCCATATCATTAGGGTGAGATGTTAAAAATCTAATTCTTTCAATTTCATTGATTTCATTTAATTCATAAAATAAATCTGCTAAGTTACGAGATCCAGCTAAATCATGACCATATGAGTCAACATTTTGACCCAATAAAGTAATTTCTTTTACTCCTCTTTGAACCAACATTTTTGTTTCGTTAACGATATCTTCTATTGTTCGACTAGTTTCTCTGCCTCTTCTATATGGAATGATGCAAAAAGAGCAAAATTTATCACATCCGTGAATTATGGGGATAAATGTTGCAATAGATGGGGCAGCAGTAACATTAGCCAAGCATCCATCTGT
The DNA here is from genome assembly GCA_913045625.1 of uncultured Chloroflexota bacterium. Lineage (GTDB taxonomy): Bacteria > Chloroflexota > Dehalococcoidia > Lucifugimonadales > UBA826 > AG-426-M11. Next base: position 18,748 of record CAJWPE010000021.1, read on the forward strand.
GTCAAATCCTTTATTTTCAGAAAGGAAATTGATTAGTGGATCAAATTGTTGAGGTTGCATAAAGACATCTACATAAGGAAATTGCTTTTGTAAATTGTCAGTTTTTGGACCAACCATACAACCCATTAATGCTATGACTTTTTCTGGGTTATTAATTTTACTAGGTTTTAAGCTTGTTAAAGTACCAACTGCTTTGTTTTCAGCATTTTGTCTGACAACACACGTGTTTAAAACTACTAGATCTGCTTCATTCCTAGAATCGATATATGAAAGTCCTAAATTTTTCAAAGCACTTTCTAACCGATCTGAATCAGCTTTGTTCATTTGGCATCCAGTTGTCCAAATATTATAAGTTTTCATTTACTTCTCTATGGCGGAGGGAATGGGATTCGAACCCATGAAAGCGCTTTCGCGCCTTAACCGCTTAGCAGGCGGCCGCACTAGACCTCTATGCGATCCCTCCATTTTTTTTTGGAAGGGGTTAATTATATTGAAATTAGACTAATCTAATCAAGCTGAAACTTTTTGTTAGTAAATTTATAATTATGAGAATGGCCTGAAACCATTCTCATCTTCAATCCAAATACTCCCACCTTCAAAAAATTCCTTTTTCCATATAGGTACGATTTCTTTAATACGGTCTACAGAATATTCGCACGCTTGTAGCGCATCTTTTCTGTGAGGAGATCCAATTGCAACAATTAAACTTACTTCTCCTATTTCAAGTTTGCCTATTCTGTGCAAAATTGAAACCTTTACATCCCACTTTTTTATGATCTCAGAACAAATTTCATTTAGTTTTTTTATTGCCATTGGGTTGTAGCACTCATATTCTAAAAATTGCACTTTTCTGTTATCAGTATGATCTCTAGTGACTCCTTCAAATATAGTACAAGCGCCATGTGAGTTTGCACTAACAAATTTTTTTGCAGTGTTTTGATCTAATTTTGATTCTGAAATTTCGACATGAAATTTTTTATTAATCATTATGCACCTCCACTTACTGGGGGAATTAATGCCACGATATCTCCATCTGATAAAACATGGGTTTGGTCACAGAATTCTTCATTGATCGCAGCAACTATTTTTGATGGGTCAGAGTGAAGTGTAGGGAACTTTTGAATAATTTGATCTATTAATATCTTTAGATTGGAGCCATCAGAAATTTTAAAAGTGTCTGTTCTGACGCCAGATTTTTCACGATATGATGCAAAAAAAAGTACTTTTATTTCCATTGTTAAGATTTTGAGATGATTTCTTTTTCATTAAGTTGAGCAATTTGGTCGTCAGAATATCCTAAAATATCAGAAAGAATTTCATTTGAGTGTTGCCCTACAGTTGGTGTTGATCCTACTATCATTTCTGTTCTGCCAAATTTGATCATTTTCCCAGCTACATGCATTGATCCTGCAACGGGATCTGGAACTTCTACTAAAATTTCACGTTCCTTCAAATGTGGGTCTAATGCGGCTTGTTTAGTGTTGTTAACAGGAGAACAAGGTACCCCATTGTTAGATAGGATGTCGACAGCTGAACTCATGGAATGTTGTATGAACCAAGATTGTAATCCTTCCTCAATTTCATCAACATTGTCATTCCTGTCTGATCGAGTAGAAAATTTTTCGTTATTTAACCATTGTGGCTTGTTTATAGATTCACATAGTCTAGTCCACATATTTTCATTAGTAGCCGCAATAATTACCCATCCATCTTGTGTTTGGTAACACCCTCCCGTACCTCTTCCGTTGCCTTCTCGTTCTGGCATTAATCCACCCTCAAGAAATGCAGTAATAGGAATTTCGTTACATGTATATCCTGTATCAGCTAGGCAAACATCAATTGTTTGACCTTCTCCAGAAAACTCTCTTTCTCTAAGTGCAGCTAATGCACCTACAGTTGCATGAAGAGATGTGATTCTATCTATGAGAGGGAATGTGGTTCTCATTGGAGGCATTCCTTCTTCACCTGTAATACTCATCATACCGCCGATAGCTTGACCGATTGGATCAAATCCCACTCTGTCTTTGTACGGACCATATTGTCCATAAGCTGAAACGTTTACCATGATAATTTTTTTATTTAATTTTTTTAATTCCTCATATCCAAATCCCATAGTATCGATTGTTCCTGGTCTAAAGTTTTGTATAAGAATGTCTGAAACTTTAACTAGATCGCTTAGAACTTGTTTACCTTCATCAGTCCTCAAATTAATAGATAAGCTTTTTTTACCGCTGTTGTATTGCACCCAATATGCGCTTTGACCTCTGACTACAGGTCCATTTTTTCTGCTTTCATCACCGGTTACGCCTTCTACTTTGATAACTTCGGCTCCCATTCGAGCAAACATCAATGCACATCTGGGACCAGCTTGATATCTTCCTAAATCCAATACTCGTATTCCTTCTAATGGTGTGGAAATTCCTTCAGTCATATTATTCTCCTCTGAGTTTTATTCAGGTTTTCGGCCCTTTCTATCTATAAACGATTTGAATCCTTCAAGTACTGGGGTAGGACTCAATTTGCCTGATACTGCGTCCATTTCATTTTGATATGTCTTTTCCCATGAATCTCCAATATTTCCCATTAAAAGTTCTTTTATTCCCTGGACCATTCTAGGATCGTTCCCTGCTATCATTTCTGCAAGTTCATAAGCCTTGTTCATTAATTCACTAGAATCTACCAAATGATTTAATAGGCCTATTTGAAAAGCTTCTTCAGGAGCTACTATTCTAGCAGTCATTAACAATTCTTTTGCTTTTGGCCATCCTACTTGCATTGGTAAACTCCAAGTAGCATTAACTCTTCCATAAGAAGCTGCGAGAAATTTAAATGTACTTCTTTCACAGCCTACTCTAATATCGAAGCTGGATGCTAAAACAGATCCTCCACCATAAGATAGACCATTCAATGCTCCAATAGTTGGTTTTGTACACGCTCCAATATGCCATGAATATTTACTTCTATTAGGGTCAATTGGACTAGGAGTATTACTTTCGGCATTTCTAGTCATTTCGTGTATATCCATTCCAGCAGAAAATGCTCGATCTCCAGCGCCAGTAAAAACAACAACTTTAATTTCATCATCATTTTCCATTTCACTTACAGCTTGATCTATTTCTTTCACCAATACAGTACTTAAGGCGTTTAATACTTCTGCACGATTCAATTTAATAGTTCCAATTCCAGAATTTTTTTCAACAAGAATTGTTTCGTATGTCATGTAGGTCTCCTTTATTTAGTTAGTACATTATGTCAAATTTTCCCCAACAAAAAAAATGTTTATAAGATTTTTTTGTTTTCTGATATTATTCGCCAAAAATAGACTCTACAGAGGTACCTATGCCAGAAGAAAGTTTTCCTAGAATTCCTAAACAATCTGTTGAAAATATGCCAGTAAAACCTAATTTAGATTTAGAAAGGTCTTATCAAAATTTTGATTGGGAGCAAATGTACCAAGAACTAGATTGGTTGCCTGGAGGTGGACTTAATAAAGCGCATGAGGCAATTGATAGACATGCTAATGGGTCTAAGAAAGATAAATTAGCACTTATTTGGGAAGGTAAAAATGGAGAAAGAGAAGATTATACTTTTGGTGATTTGCAGATACTCACAAATCAATTCGCAAATGTTTTAGGTAGTTTAGGAATAGAAAAAGGAGATAGAGTATTTATTTTTATGGATAGGCTACCAGAATTATATGTAGCATTTTTTGGAGCATTAAAAGCAGGAGCAGTAGTAGGACCGTTATTTTCTGCGTTTGGTCCAGAACCAGTAAAAGATAGAATGCAAGATAGTGGAGCAAAAGTTCTTGTCACACAACCTGATTTGAGAAATAAAATTTCTGAAATCATTCCAGAATTATTTGATTTACAACATATTTTGATAGTGAACAAAGATGGACGTGATCAAA
>CAJWPE010000022.1 GCA_913045625.1 uncultured Chloroflexota bacterium
CTTTGCCATCAATGGGCATTCCAATACCATCAACAACTCGGCCTAGTAATGCTTCTCCTACCGGGACCTGCATCACTCTTCCTGTTCCCCTGACTTCAGTACCTTCTTTAATCGTAGAAGGGTCTCCAAGAACAACTATTCCTACACTGTCTTCTTCTAAGTTCAATGCCATTCCTGCTATACCGCCATCAAATTCTACTAATTCGTTGTATGCGACACCAGAAAGTCCATGCACTCTAGCAATACCATCTCCAACTTCAATTACTGTACCAACATCAACAACACTAAGGTCTGAAGAATAACCTTCTATTTGTTTTTTGATAACTGATGCTATGTCCTGTCCTCTGACGGCCATCTCACCCTCCATAATATATACGTGAAACGCAAAATCTCACGACTTTAATTTTTCTTGAAACTCCTTCAAGCTCCCTTAATCAATTCTCTTTCCATGTTTGACAATTTAGTTTTAATACTTCCATCTACTAACAAATCCCCAACTCTTGCTACAAAACCACCAATCACTGATTCATCAATGTGAGTTTCTATAGAAATATCTTTCCCCACAATTTCTTTTAATTTATCTGACAAATCTTTTTTCTGTAATTCTGATAGTTCTACAGCAGTAGTAACATCTGCTCTTTCAACACCTTTGTTCAAGTCGACAAAACTCTGAAAATCATCTGCTATATTCTGTAATAGACTTACAGAATTTCTACCTGATAACAAACATGTCAAATTCACAGCTAATTCACTAACGGAACCAGTAAAAGATTCTTTTATCACTTGGATTTTCTTGTCAGACTTAACCCTAGGAGAGTTTACAAATTGAATAAACTCCGGATTCCTAGTAGCAGAGGCTAACACTTCCAAGTCTCCTAACCACTGGTCAATCGAATTGTTTTCAGAAGCAATCTGAAAAACTGCTTGAGCAAATCTTCTAGAAGAAATAGTAGCCATATTAATTATTGTTTCCTACGTTTGCTTCGTTTAAAACACTTTCTATAATTTGATTATGTTTATCAGAATCAAGTGAATCTTGAACAACTTTCTCAGCAGCACTTATAGCTAAACCTGCAAATTCTTTCCTCAACTCTTCAATAGCCGCATCACGTTCTCTTTGAATATTTGTTTGTGCTCTATTTCGTTCCGATTCAAGTTCTTCTTTTACCTTTGTAATTTCTTCTTCTCTAAATTTGTCGGCTGTTTCTCTAGCTTGAGTAATAAGCTTTTGACCTTCAATTTTAGCCTCAGAAAGTTGCTGTTGAATCACTTCTTCTGATTTTTTAGCATCAGCTTTTGCTTTTTCAGCAGCATTTAAACCTTCAGAAATCTTCTCAGCACGTTGATCCAACATTGAAACTAAAGGTTTATACAATAGTTTCGACAGTATAAAAAACAAAATACCAAAACTTACTATCTGTGTAATTAAACCAGGTAAATTTATTCCTAGTGCGTCCATAGACTACTCCTAAACGGCAAAGATTCTATTAGTAATCTGAGCCTTATTTTTTTCGAATCACACAAATTTAATAATGATAGCTACAACTAGGGCGTAAATAGCAATAGCTTCAGTAAACGCAATAGCAAGAATCATATTTTGCTGAATCTGTGGAGCAGCCTCAGGATTTCGTCCTAAAGCTTCCATGGCTTTTGCAGCCAACATTCCAATTCCTAGTGCTGGACCAATAGCTCCTAATCCAATAGCTAAAGCTGCACCAATATTCATAATATCGCCGGTTACTAACTCCATTTCTTTCTCCTTAATTTTTTTTTAATTGATTAATGATGATCGTCTCCACTTCCGTGACTAACCGTAGCCATTGAAGCAAAAACCAAAGTTAACATTGAAAATATAAATGCCTGAATAACACCTACAAATAACTCCAAACCTAAAAATGGAATAATTCCAATTAGAGGCAAAAGGAATCCCATAGCCATCAATAAAACTTCACCAGCAAATATGTTTCCAAAAAGCCTGAAAGTAAAACTTACAACCTTAGCTAATTCACTGATAATTTCTAAAATTCCCACAAAAAACCCTATTGGCCCTTCTTTAAAATTGATGAATTTACCAATATGAGAAGGGAATCCTAAGATACTAAAACCCCAAAAATGTACCATTACCATTGCAATAATTGCCATAGCTAATGTCATATTTATATCGGTATTAGCACTCCTTAAAAATGGGACTAAATGTCCAGCTTTTTTGCCTTCTCCTAAATCCCCATGAAGTTTTTCATACTCTTTATAAGTAAGCTGATCGGATAAAGATCCTGGTGACAATGTAGCTATAGAACCATCAACATCAAAAACATGGAGAGTAACATCATCTAGGTGAGAGTGATGGCCTGCATCTTCTTTTGAGTGAGAATCTTCAGATTTGTGAGCTTTATCACTAGAATGAGAATCATTCGATGGGTTAGCAGGGTCTACATAGTAGTGATCGCCGTGATGATGTGCTATCTCCACAGGATCAGCTACACGACCAATAGTTCCAAAACCTGGCAGTATGCCCATCCAGTTTGCTATAACTATAAATATGAAAATCGTAAAAACTAATGGAAAGAACTTTCTAGCTTTCTCTTTTCCGGCTAGACTTTCACACAATGAAAGAAAAAATTCTACTACGACTTCAAAAAGTGACTGAAGCCTACCCGGTACTTCTTTCAAACCGGATCTAATTAGAAAAGCCAAAACAACTAAAACAAATATAGCTAACCAAGTAGTTACCATAGTGTTCATTAAATACCATTTGCCTATAACAGGTATTTCAAATCCAGTAGTAACAACTTTTTCAGCAGGTAGTTGAATTGCTAATAGAGAAGAGGATAAAAAGCCAAATCCAAAGGCGCTCCCGAGAGCACCGCCTAGGATACTGACAGCAAAAGTCCCAACTATTGCTAGGATTAATATTAGAGTTTTAGGACTACTTAGTAGTTTTCCCAATTCGGTACAAAGCTCCGCATTTTAATTTTCTTTTAAAATCGCTACTAACATCATTATCATGCCCATTACTGCACACAATACCCCTACCAAAACACCAATCAAAGTAAAAAGCGGATTTGTGTCTAAACGTTGATCTCCCCAATAACCTAATATCGCCCCCACACAAATACACAAACCAACGTACCAACCGATCCCGATTAACTTTAATACCAATTGCATTTTCTTAGAATGCATGTGCCCCTCACGCGACCGGTTTCCAACTTTATCACACAGATTTTATGTGGTCAAAGGATAATTTAATTTTTAAAATTATTGCTCACCTAAATCGCCTAAATCAAGGGAATCAATAAAATCAGAAAATGCTGATAAAGATTCTAATTCTTCAGGATCAATGGGTTTTTGAGATACATCATCATCCGTCTCAAATTCGTCATCACCAGTAAAAACAACTCCTGCCTGAGCTACAACTTCATCCTCTACAAAAATGGGTACATTAGACCTTATAGCAATTGCTATAGCATCACTTGGTCTTGCATCTATTTCAATAAGATTATCCCCGGAGCCAATTAAAATCTTTGCGTAAAAAGTGTCATTTTTCAATTCTGACACTATCACACTCTCAATTTGACCACCCATTTCTCCTATAACTGATGTTAATAAGTCATGAGTAAGCGGTCTTTCTACTTTGACATCCATTAATTTCAACCTAATAGATTCAACTTCAAAAGGTCCAATAAAAATTGGTAAGTACGTGTCAGAGCCTTTAACTTTTAAAACTACTGCACGTTGCTGAGTTTCTTGCTTAACTCTGATACTTTCTATTTCAAGTTCTATCAAATGAATTCCTATTTTTATTTAATTTCAGAATAAAAGGTGTTGTCAGTTCATGTCAACGGACAAAAGATCATTAATTTGAATTCTTAAGTTATCGCAAGCTTTTCTAGCTGACTCACCAAACGAATTTTCATCGGATGATGCATATATTATGCTTCTAGAAGAACTAATCAACATTGAATCAGAGTTCCCATTAAATCCATAGTTAATAGATAAACGTAAATCTCCTTGTTGTGAGCCAACACCGGGGAGAAGTATAGGGACATTAGGAGCTAATAATCTAACTTCTTTTAATTCCTCAGGAAATGTTGCACCAACTACTAACCCTAAATTGGAATTAAAATCCCATTCGACACATTTTTTTGCAAGATGATGAAAAAATTTCCCTGAATTATTCAACAGATCGACATCTTGAATTTCGACACCACTTTGATTTGAGGATTTACACCATACAAAAACACCTTTATCTTCATATTTTAAAAATGGTTCAATACCGTCAAAACCTGCAAATGCATTTACTGTAACTACATCAAACCCCCAATAATCAAACATAGCAAATGCATATTTTTCACTAGTTGAATCAATATCTCCTCGTTTACCGTCACCAATGATTAAAATTTCAGGATATTGAATCTGTAGATACTCCATAATTTTCTTCAACTCATTTAATCCCTCTATTCCCATAGCTTCAAAAAAAGCTAAATTAGGTTTAAACGCTGCAACTAAATCAGATGTGGAATCAATAATATGTTTACAAAAATCAAACGTGTTTGTCACTGGCATTTTCTGAGGATCAGGATCGAGCCCCACACAAACCATAGAATTATTTTTCTGTACAATTTTTGAAAGTTTTTCTCTAAATTTCATAGCCTTAATGCATTATCATCCCACCATCAATATTTAATGCTTGGCCAGTAATATTCCTTGATGACTCACTAACTAGAAACAACACTAGGGCAGCTACATCCTCGGGTTGATTTACTCTACCAAGAGGTATTTCTGACTCTATATTTTCTTTAATTTGCAACACGTCTTGACCTGTTTCTGAAGAACGCAATGAAACTATCCCTTTGAACATATCTGTCTGAACCATCCCGGGGCAAATAGCATTAACGTTAATTTCATAAGGTGCTAAATATTCTGCAGCTATATGAGTCATAGCTATCACAGAGCCTTTACTTGCAGCGTAAGCGGCATTGGATGCTCTCTTATAACCTTTTCCTGCGATAGATCCAGCGTTAACAATTTTGCCACCTCTACCTTGATTCACCATAAGTTCTGCAACCTGTTGCATACAAAAAAATGCACCCTTAGCATTTACAGAATTAATTTTGTCCCATTGAATCTCATTAATATCAAAAAAACTGATATGTTGAGTAACTCCAGCATTATTAAAAAAAAGATCAATACCTTTACATTCATCCACTGCAAAATCTATCATTGATTTAATTTGACTGATATCAGAAACATCAAGTTGGTAAGGCCAACATTTAATATCTTTATCCGCAAGTTCTTTTGCAGTGTCAGTAGCATTTTCTAAATTAATATCTGCTAAAATCACGTTTGCACCCTCATTTGCAAATGCTATAGCTGTTGCCCTACCTATACCCTGTCCTGCTCCAGTTATTAAGGCTGTTTTACCTATTAATTGCATTATTATTTTGGCCTTCTCTTAACCAAAAATTTTCTTCTCATTGTTAATACTTGCTCATCTCTCTGGTTAAATCCTCTACTCTCAATATAAATCAATCCTTGGTCATCTTTTGTTTTTGAAGCAATCACATCTAACACTTCACTTTCTGCATAAATAGTATCTCCGTGAAAAGTTGGACCATCATGAGTTACCGTTTCATACACAAGATTTGCAATAGCTTTTCCAGACGTCTGTCTAACACTCATACCTACCACCAAACTAATTACCAATAGTCCATTTACAAGTATTTTTCCATGTTTGTGATCAGACATATAATTTGCATCAGTATGTAATGGGTTATCATTCATAGTAAGTAATGAAAAAAGATGATTATCCATTTCTGTGATTGTTTTACCAGGCCAGTGTTTTAAAATTTGTCCAACTTCAAAATCCTCAAACCATCCACCAAAACTATCTTGAGAACTAATAATAGTTTTTTCTTGAGACATAATTGCTCCTTAAATTTGATTCCTTTCTAATATTCTTCTAGCTATTAATAATTTCATTATTTCATTAGTTCCTTCACCTATAATCATCAAAGGAGCATCTCTGTAATATCTTTCAACAGGTAAATCTTTAATGTATCCTGCACCACCGTGAACTCTCATAGCCTCCATTGCTACTTCTCCACAAATTTCACTGGCGAACAATTTAGCCATAGAAGCTTCCATATCATTTCTTAAACCAGAATCTTTTTTAGCTGCAGCATCGTATACCATCAATCTTGCTGCATGTACTTTGGTTGCCATATCGGCTAATTTGAGCTGAATTGCTTGATGCTGAGAAATTGGTTGGCCAAATGTTTTTCTCTGTTGAGAATAAGAAATAGCTGCATCTAAAGCTGCTTGAGCAACTCCAACAGCTCTGGCTGCCACATTAATTCTTCCAGTTTCGAGACCATTCATCACTTGACCAAAACCTTTACCTTCAACTCCACCAATCAAATTGTCTGCTGGAACTCTACAGTTATCAAAAATCAATTCACAAGTATCTATACCCCTGTAACCTAATTTATCCAAATGTTGTCCAACTTTAAATCCTTCAGTAGGTTTTTCAAATATAAAGCAACTAATACCTCGATGCTTAGGAGAAGCATCGGGATCTGTCTTTGCCATCAAAGCAAATGCATTCCCATGCTCACCGTTACTGATATACATTTTTCGTCCGTTAATCACATATTCTTCACCATCTTTAATAGCAACAGTAGAAATATTTTGAGTGTCACTTCCTGCTTCAGGTTCAGTTAATGCTAAGGCACCTCTAATTTCACCTGTAGCCATCTTAGGAAGCATTCTATTTTTCTGTTCTTCGGTTCCATATGTAGAGATCACATGACTCAAAATATGATGAGTGCCAATAATTCCAGATAAACTCATCCATCCTTTACTGATTTCCTCAAATATTTTGGCGAAGGTTGTGAAATCTAGTCCCATTCCTCCATATTCTTCAGGAATTGTGATTCCAAACAAGCCTAATTCTTTCATAGTTGGAATCAATTCGTGAGGATATATATCTTCTTGCTCATAAGTACTCGCAATAGGATCAACATCTTTTTTGATAAAATCTTTCACCACATTAACTATTTGATTTTGCACATCTTCAGATGTTTTAGCTAACATACTAACTCCTCAAGTTCTTAAATTTTTCACCAAAGTTTTTTGCAGAAACACCTAATACATTTAAGAATCCTTCTGCATCAGAATGATCATAGCCACCTTCATCTTCCATTGAGCCATCATTGGTATATAAAGAATGTGGCATAGAATTCAGTGAGTCATCTGCTGAGTCAAAGTAAACTCCACCTTTATACAATTTTACTTGAATGGTTCCTGTAGCAAATTGGGTAATTAGATCTAACGATTTCAAAGACATGGATGTAGATAAATCCAACCAATACCCTTGATAGATCTGTCGACTAATGGTTGAGGACAAATCTGAAAATAATTCTCGTGATCTTCTATCCAAAATAAATTGCAACAAAAACTCATAAGATTGTCCTAGCAACTCCATTCCTGGAGATTCGTAAATCCCTCTAGATTTGATTCCTACAAATCTGTTTTCAATAACATGAGTACCTATTCCTACACCATGATCCCCTGCTATTTTATTTGCAGTAGTGAAAGCATCGACTAATGACAGTTGAGTTCCATTAATTTCTACTGGAACACCTTTATCCCATTTAATAGTGACATAATCTGGATTTTCTTTAGCATTCCAAGGCCATTCCCCCATAATTGTTTCTACAAAATCAGGACTAATACTTATATTTTCAAGATCTCCGGCCTCATGGGTTAACCCTAAAAAATTCGCATCTGTAGAATACCTAGATTCCTTTGATGGCTTGATTGGAATTGAATTTGTTTCACAGTAGTCAAGCATTTGTTGTCTACCGGGAAATTGTTGCAAAAATTCTTGATCTCTCCAAGGAGCATAAACTTTAACATTAGGATTAATCATATTGGATGCTAACTGAAATCTAACTTGATCATTACCCCTTCCTGTAGCACCATGAAACAAAACATCAATATTTTGTTTTTTCATCTCAGGTAAAATTTGTTGTACTGTCACAGGTCTAGCAATTCCAGTAGTATTCCAATATCCACCTTCATATCTAGCTTGAGATTGAATTACTTTTAACCCTGCTTCAGCTAAATCGTTTTTTCCATCCAAAATATTACTAGACTTAGCGCCACTACCAAGCATTCGAGTAGAAACGTCATCTAGTTTTTTTTCATCAGGTTGTCCTAAATCAACAGTAAAACAATGGACGTCTACATCTTTGGCAGACAACCAATGAGCAACTGTACAACTATCAAGACCTCCAGAAACTGCACCTGCAAAAACATAATCTTGAGTTTGCGATAATTCTTTCCAATTCACTATGGATCACTCCATTAATTTGTAGCTTTACTAATACCCGACGTTAGTCTTTCCAAAGCTTCATCAATCTCTTCTTTGGTTATTGTCAGAACTGGCATTAGACGGATGGTATTTGGCCTCATTGGATTCATAAGAAGTCCTTCTTCATTACATGCTGCAATAACATCAGGAGTAATATCTGAATCAAATTCTACCGCCCACAATAAGCCCATTCCCCTAACATCAGTAATGAACTCATTATCTGATTGTATTTTTCTCAACCCTTCAGATAAATATTCTCCCATTTTTGCTGCATTATTCACAACATCATTTTCGAGGATATATTTAGTTGAAGCATGAGCTGCAGCACATGTTAAAGGATTCCCACCAAAAGTTGATCCATGATCACCAGGATCAAAAGCACAGGCAGAATTCTTTGCCATAAAAGCTCCTATAGGAACTCCTCCTCCAAGTCCTTTGGCAAGAGTAATTATATCTGGTTCAACTCCAAAACTTTGATATCCAAACAATGTCCCTAAACGTCCTAATCCTGTCTGGACTTCATCAAAAATCAACAACATATTATTTTGATCACACCATTCTCTGACACCTTTCAAATAATCAACAGAAGGAATGTTTACACCACCCTCTCCCTGAACTGGTTCTATCATTACGGCAACAGTGCTGTCAGTAGTGGCATCTTTGATAGCCTGTAAATTATTGTATTCAACATGAGTGAATCCTGAAGGAATAGGTTCAAATAATTCCTGATAATGTGGTTGCCCAGTGGCAGAAACCATATTCATAGTTCTACCATGAAATGAGTTTAATGCTGTAATAAAATGATGAGCACCATTTTTATTTTTTTTACCAAACTTTTTTGCTAATTTAATTGCACCTTCATTTGCTTCAGCCCCACTATTACAAAAGAATATTTTGTCCAAACAACTATTCTCAACTAGTATTTCAGCTAATTTCAATTGAGGAATTGTGTAAAATTGATTTGATGTCTGAAGTAACGTTCTTGCCTGTTCAGCAATAGCTTCAGCAATAGCAGGATTGGCATGACCTACGTTATTTACTGCCCACCCTGAAGTAAAATCCAAATATTCTTTACCTTCTACATCCCAAACTCTAGCACCCTCTCCCCTTTCAAGAACCATCGGTTGTCGACGAACCAAAAACATATAATATTTACTTTCCAGTTCTTTGTATTGTTCTGTAATACTCATCGGTGCTCCTTTTATTTCAAAGATTGAATTAATTGTTGCAATGCTTCAAATTGTTTTTGCAGACTCTCTACTGATTTTAATATTTCGTCAATAGGCCCAACATTTTCTGATGAAGTTTCAGTAGAAACAGATTCAGTAGAAGAAATTGTATTAGATAAAGAAGACTTTGATCCAGTCAACAAAAATATTGCATCATCTAAAGAATCTCCCATTACTACCTTATCTGCAGATGCCAAAATGACTTTTTTAAGTTCAGGAAAACTTACTCCTTCAGCTTGTATGTATATAGGCTCTGCATACAATAAACTTGTCCCTATTGGCACAACAAACAAATTGCCTCTTATACAAGAAGATCCTTCAGAACATCTGAGAGTAAACCACGCAGAAATTTCTTGATCATTATCTATTCTTGCTTCAACTTGTTCTGGACCATCTATTTGGGTATCTTTAGGGAAGTTTACACCTACAAGACTCCCGTAATTTTTCTGATCACTTCTAGCAGCTAACCAACCCACTAAATTAGGCCTATCATTTGGAGTGTATGGAATTAATTGAACAAACTCTTCTTCTGTTTCTCCCGGTAATTTCATTATTGCATAGTATGGTTCAACAATTTGTAATTCATCCCCTTGACCAAATTTTTCATTTGGAAAAGCCCATAAATCTTCATTACCATAAAAATATTCTGGATTTTGCATATGATATTTAATATATTTTTCTGCTTGGATTGAAAACAAATCCTGCGGGTATCGAATATGATCTTGCAAATCTACTGGCAATGTATCAGATGAAACAAAAAGATCTGGAAAAATATTCTTGTAAGTCATAGCAATAGGATCCGATTCATCCCACAAATAAAAATTTACATCACCTGTAAAAGCATTTACTACTACTTTTACGCTATTTCTTAAATAATTAAACTTGCCCCATTCATTATTAGTCTGATTACTGTAAGGATATTTATCAGATGATGTATATGCATCTTGAATCCAATAAATATGGTCGTTAGTTGCTACCATATATGGGTCTCCATCTAGTTTTAAAAATGGAGCTAAAATTTCTATACGCTCTTGAATTTGTCTCCTGTACTGAATTCTACTGCCTTCATTAAGCTCACTACTGATAAGAATGTTAACGTCGCCCATTTCCCAGGCATAAAGTATTTTCTTAAAAAAAGAATCCAAACCAACTCCGCCATCACCAAAATAATTTGTTTTAATCAACTCCCCTTCACTAGTTTGATAATCCAATTCTTGAGTATTTGTATTAACAATCACGTACTCATTTGTGTTTTCACCATAATAAATTCGTGGATTAGTTATCAAAATATCTGTTTCAGAATTTTCTGAAAAATCTAAAACAGGAATTTCACCGTTTGAAGGAATATCTTTAGCAAAGAAAACAGGTCTGCCTTCTTCAGTAAATTCTGTAGCTGGACTCATGGCAACACCAATTCCATGAGTGTAGAACAATTTTTCATTGACCCACGTTTGAGATTCTAGAGCTAATTTTTCAGGAGCCACTTCTCGAGCAGAGAGCAAAACTTGCCTATACTCACCATTTATTGTGTATCTGTCTACGTCAGCATCGCTGAAATCGTAATAAGGTCGAATTAGCTGAATTTGTCTGTAAACATCAGTTAAAGGACGAGGGTCCCACAATCTTATATTTTTCACAGTAGCCATATTGTCTTCAATCAATTGACTAGTAATATCACTTTTAGCATCAAAATAAGTTTCAGAAATAGAATCCAATCCAAATCCTTTTCTGGTAAATTCGATATTTTTTTCTAAATATTCTTTTTCTTTTACAAATTCGTTAGGACTCACTGAAAATTGCTGCATCATAGAAGGCCAAGCTGAAGTAAGAGCAAGAGTCAAAATTATCCAAATCCCTAAGGGAATTAAAGCTAGACGTAATCTGCCCAATATACCTCCAACTACCATCACTATTGAAGCAATAATGCCCAAAACAAATGTAACAATCAGAGCAGGATTTTTCGAATGAACATCTGTATATGTAGCTCCAAAAATCAGACCATCTGCTGAGTTAACCAGCATTAATCTAGAAATTAATTGTCCAACTGCAAATAGCAAAACTATAATTGCCAATGTAATTAAAAATTGTATTTTTAATCTTGGAATAAGAGTGAAATTAATACCTCTTAAAGAAAAATTTGCGAAAGATACCAACACACTTAAAACTAAACTAGCTACCAAAACTCCAATCATCCAATTTTGAGCAAATGAAAAAACCGGCAATTGAAAAACGTATAGGCCAATGTCATTAGAAAACATTGGATCAACAATATTAAAGCTTTGTGAATTTAAAAATTTAAGTATCAATTCCCATTGATTTGACAAAATGGATCCAGAAACAACAGAAACAACAAACACGCCCAAAATAGAACCGTACCTGATAGCTTTTCGTGAAAAATCCTCTAAATCTTTTTCTATGTCAATAATTACGGGACCATTAGAAGCTGTATATGATGCCCAAAAAGCAACAAGCAAAATTACAGCCGTAATTAAAAAACCAACTAAAAACAATATCAACTGCGAAATAATTACTGTAATAAAAACGCCCGTATAACCTATTGAATCAAACCAAAACCAATCAGCAAGCACTCCTTTGAGATAAGAAAGCAAAGCCAAAGCTACAACAATAGCCACAACAGAAAAAATCCATTTCAATCTACCTGAAAATAAATTTTTTACGGCTGATAAATCAAAATCAAATTCCGGCATTTGCCCAGTAGACATATAAAGCTCCTATTATCCTATGCGTGTACCAATTGTTTGGCCATTAATTATTGCAGTCAAAGCCCCCGGCAATCTTCCATCCACTATAAATGTTTGTGCACCTCCATCTAACGCAGCTACACAAGCTTGAATTTTTGGAATCATCCCACCTGCAATAATCTTAGATTTAACTAAAGAATCTGCTTGTCTACGAGTAATACGAGGAATCAATCGTCTAGAAGAATCCAAAACACCTTCCACATCAGTAAGAAATAACATTGTATTAGCGTTTAATGCAGCAGAAATATTACCTGCAACAGTATCAGCATTAATATTCAATAAGTTGGGGCTTTCGTCATCGTACGTTTCTTCATTAACTCCAACAGGAGCAATTATTGGTATAAATCCTGAATTTAAGGCAGACAAAATAGGTTTTGAATTAATTGCAGTGACTTCACCAACAAATCCCAATTTAGGATCAGTTATTTTTGCAGAAATCATCTGGCCATCCACTCCTGAAATACCTACGGCATTTCCACCTTTTTTTATAATAGATGAAACTAAATTTTTGTTTATTAATCCAGTTAAAACTGAGGTAACTATATCTAGACTTTGAGCATCAGTAACTCTCAATCCATCAACAAATTTTGGTTTCACACCTTGTTTTTCCATCCATTCAGATACTATTTTTCCACCTCCATGTACAACCACAGGATTTTGACCATCTTTCTGTAACTGTACAAGGTCACTTAAAGTAGTATCGTGATCTCCAAGTGTACTTCCTCCAATTTTTACGACAGTAATATTTTGATCGAAGCTGCTCTGGTCTGAAACAGATTGCATTGGGTCAGTATCTAGTTCATTAATTTGAACTTCGGAATGATTCACTTCAATTTTTGGATTGTCGTATGAGTTCATTTTAAGTACTGTAAGCTGAATTAAAGACAACATATTCTTCCGTCAAGTCACATCCCCAAGCAGTTGCCGTAAATTCACCATTATTTAGAGATACTTTAAATTCAACAGTATCTTCTGCCATAGCACTGATTACTGCATCAGTGAAGTATGGAATAGCTGTACCTTGATGAACTATATGAATTGAATTTATAAATATATCTACTGAATTTTCTTTGATGGATATTCCACTCTTACCCAAGGCCATCACTATTCGTCCCCAGTTGGGGTCACCACCATGAACCATAGATTTGACTAATAATGAAGAAGCTATAGATCTTGCTGCAACTCTAGCCTCAGATAAATCCACAGCACCTTCAACTATTACTTCAATGAGTCTTTGAGCACCTTCTCCATCACGGACTAATTCTTTTGCTAATTCTACGCAAATATATTGGAGTGCTTCTATAAACATTGGAGCAGCATCTGAGTTTCCATCAATCTTTGAGGTGTTCGAACTACCATTTGATAGAACCAAAACCATATCATTAGTACTTTGATCACCATCAACATCAATCATGTTAAATGATGAAGAAACAGCTTCACTTAGGCATTCTTGGAGAAAATTTTGATCAACCGCAGCATCCGTAGTAATGAAACAAAGCATAGTAGCCATATTAGGGTGAATCATCCCTACACCTTTAGCTGCTCCACCAACAGTAATAGTTTTACCTTCAAACATGAAAGATACTGCACGTTCCTTACTTTTTGTATCGGTAGTCATAATAGATTTAGCAAAATCTGACCCACCATTTGATTCAAGAGAAATATTAGTTAAATTTTGGCGAATTAATGCCATAGGTAGTTCTACACCTATCATTCCTGTGCTAGCGACAAAATAGTCATTAGAGGTTCCGCCAAGAAAGTTAGCAGCCAACTCAGTCATTTCTTCAGCATCGGTAAATCCTTGTTCTCCAACGCTACAGTTAGCACATCCGCTATTTGCCACTACGCCTAGTGCAGTGCCGGAAACCAATCTTTTCCTACTTACTGAAACAGATGGTGACTCGATGGAGTTAGTAGTAAATGTAGCAGCTACATTTGCCATTTTTTCAGATAATATAACGCCCAAATCTAACGTGTCAGATTGAGTTTTCAAACCAGCGTATGTTCCTCCTGCTGAGAATCCTTGTGCAGAAGTAACTCCTCCTGAATTAATTATTTCGATCATACTTATACCTATCTATACTTATATTTAGTTATATAAAAAAGAGGTGTGAGTATATCATACAGGAACACATCAGCTTCAGATTAAAGAGATATTTTGTGTGAAATGGTGATAAATAATTTAATGCCCCATCAGTTTTAAAAAACCACCCGAACTTATATCTAAATGATAATATCTGACTAACTCAAAAGGGAAATAGGAAAGTATGGTTTTAATAATAGGTGTAGCAGGAGCAATTGCGTCTGGAAAAAGTACCGCTTGTCAAATCCTATCGGAACAAGGTGCTGTTCATTGTGACGCAGACAAACTTGTCCACAGAATGTATGACCCTGGTAAGCCGGCATTTGACAGAATTATCGATGAATTTGGAAAAGATGTTGTTGGATCTGATGGATTTATAGACAGAAAAATCCTTGGCGGAAAAGTTTTTGGCAATCCAGACAAAATGGCAAAACTCACAAAAGCAATAGGAAATATTCAAGAAGAAATTGAAGGCGTAATGAAGCAATGGAGAAAAGATTTAAACAATGACGACATTGCATTAATGGAGGCTGTTAACTTCATGGACTCCGGATATGGAAGATACAGTGACTTAACTTGGCTTTTTGCTGTAGACGATGATGTGGCGCTAAAAAGATTAATGGACAGAAATAGCCTTGACTTGGATGGAGCACGACAAAGACTGGCCAGTCAACGCCACTGGACAGAGAGAAAAGATGGAGCAGATATAATCACACACAACAACGGAACATTAGAAGATTTAGTCTCGGTAGTTAATATTGAAATAAAAACCCTAAAAACAAATAAAAAAAATAACTCATTACCGACATCAAAATACAATAGTTGGTGGAATGCTAAAACCTCTTAAAAATGTTCTCCCCATTTATCCCATGAAAAATGAGTCTCTAAAGAATCACGTTCTCTAACTTTAGTATGCTTAACATATAAGTCTTGAGGCAATTGATCTGCATCCCCTTCCTTACCTATAGCCAACAGCATCACCACCTTACTTTTTTCTGGAATGTTCAACGCATCCTTAACCAAGTCTTCTTTCCAGCCTCCA
Organism: uncultured Chloroflexota bacterium; assembly: GCA_913045625.1. Taxonomy (GTDB): domain Bacteria; phylum Chloroflexota; class Dehalococcoidia; order Lucifugimonadales; family UBA826; genus AG-426-M11. The sequence goes on from CAJWPE010000022.1 coordinate 15,491, forward strand.
TACGGATGATTAGCAAAACCATTTTCAGTAGCCATTAACATTGCATTCTGAGCTGCCAATCCAACATCTAAAAATATTTTATTAATATTCAAGTCATCAATTTCAAGTGTGCAAAAAGTAATAATCACACAAGAGTTTTTCAACCAAACTTGATTACTTTCTGAAGACGCATTTAGGATTTTTGTAAATTTTTCCGAGCCATTTCTAACAGCTATCATTCTCCATGGTTGTCTATTTCTAGATGAAGGAGCCCACATAGCAGCATCTACTACAGCGTCAATTGATAGAGATTCACAATCAGTATCGGAAAAATTAACAGAACTTTTCCTGGAATAAAAAGTGTTCATTCTATTGACCTTTTCGCTCTGTGATATTGACGTATCAATTCTTTAACCTTTGGATTGTCCCAACCAGGAAAAGAAACCACATAATCTTTAGATTTTCCAATAATTGGTATCAAAACTGCCGTGTGTGGATTAGGTGTTAAAAATGCATTCAATAATAAGTAAACCCCCACAGTGAAACTTGACATAGATATCAAAAAATACAATCCTTCAAAAAAACCACCTAGAATTCCAAGTAAATTCACTTGAAAAAGCATATAAGGAATGATTTGTAGCCCCATAAGAACCAACCCTATGAGACTCAAATTAATTCCCAGTGGTTTTCTACTGATTTTCCCAGCATTTTTTGGCTCAGGCTGAGTTGTATCTGAAATTGGGATTTCGTCCCAAACATCTTCACCCTCAAAACTTTTTTTTTGAATTGTAAAAACACGTAAATTTGTAACCAAAACCTGTTCAGATTCAAAATAAAACTGTTCATTTTGATTTAATTTAACGTTATTAGTCATGAATAAAGTATATATCTAAGTGCCAAATCTTCAAGAAAAACTATTCTATTTCATATCAAAATACATACTTTTTGATTATTGACTGCTCACTTCCTAGGGTATAATATTTAGCTTCTCGAATATTTTTGGGCACCGATTTGTGCTTGAATTTTCGAGCGTGGATTTATCCACATTGCACCTTAAAAACTGAATTCTGTCGAAATATAACGAGTCCTGGTCTCTAATATGCAATTTTAGAGATCAAAAGAACACTGGTTTTTTAGGCCCAGTGTTCATAGGAAAGGCAATTTAAATAAAATAGAAATGCCTTAATGTGGGTCAAGTTATTAAGGGTTTACGGTGGATGCCTTGGGTCCAAGGGCCGAAGAAGGGCGCGGAAAGACTGCGATAAGCCTCGATTAGCTGTCTATCAAGCTTAGTCGGGGGTACCCGAATGGGGAAACCCGTCATGGGTCATACCATGACATTCATAATATGAAAGGGAACCGTGTGAACTGAAACATCTAAGTAACACGAGGAATATAAATCAAAATGAGATTCTCCTAGTAGTGGCGAACGAACGGGGAACAGCCTAAACTGTGTGGGCTTAACGGAATGAGGTCCTATGTCCATGCAGGGTTGCAACAAGTTTCTGTCCTGACCTCAATAAGGACAAGAAGTTACAAATTTTTTTATTAGTCAAACGAATCTGGAAAGAACGACCGGAGAAGGTGATAGTCCTGTAGGCGAAAATAAAAAAACTTCTGAGACTCTGTTAAGTACCGCGGGACACGAGAAATCCTGTGGGAATCTGGGGAGACCACTCTCCAAGGCTAAATACTCTTGGACACCGATAGCGAACCAGTACTGTGAAGGAAAGGTGAAAAGTACCCCGGGAGGGGAGTGAAATAGACCTGAAACCGTAAACTTACAAGCCGTAGAAGGCCTGATACGTCGGGCTAACTGCGTGCCTATTGAAGAATGAGCCGGCGAGTTAATTTATGCAGCACGGTTAAGGAATTTTAATTCCGGAGCCATAGCGAAAGCGAGTCTGAATAGGGCGATTGAGTTGTTTGAATTAGACCCGAAACCGAGTGATCTACCCTTGGCCAGGTTGAAACCCAGATAGTCTCTGGGTGAAGGACCGAACCCGTGTCTGGTACAAAAGGCTGGGATGAGCTGAGGGTAGGGGTAAAATGCCAATCGAACTCGGAGATAGCTGGTTCTCCCCGAAATGTATTTAGGTACAGCGTTCAGGGAGTCTTGTGGAGGTAGGGCACTGGATAGGTACGGGGGCGTGAGCCTACCAAACTTAACCAAACCACGAATGCCGCAAGATGCTCCTGAGCAGTGAGACAGTGGGGGATAAGCTCCATTGTCGAGAGGGAAACAGCCCAGATCGCAGGCTAAGGTCCCTAAGTGTGTGTTAAGTGTGAAACGAAGTGAAGATGCTAAAACAGCTAGGAGGTTGGCTTAGAAGCAGCCACCCTTTAAAGAGTGCGTAATAGCTCACTAGTCGAGGGTCTTTGCGCGGAAAATGTAACGGGGCTAAATACACCACCGAAGCCACGGGCCCGTATTTATACGGGCGGTAGGGGAGCGTTGCCAGGGCGTCGAAGCTGAGTTGTGAGACTTGGTGGAGCGCTGGGAAGTGAGAATGCCGGCATGAGTAGCGACAATCCTGGTGAGAATCCAGGACACCGAAAGCCTAAGGTTTCCTACGCAATGCTGATCAGCGTAGGGTAAGTCGGTCCTAAGCCGTAGCGTGTAGCGAAGGCGATGGACAGCAGGTCAAAATTCCTGCACCGCAGATTAAGCGTTATAAAGCAAAGGGGGGACACGGGAAGATAGGCGGAGCGCACCCATTGGACATGGTGCGTCTGGTCTTGAAGGCCATGCCAGGACAGGCAAATCCGTTCTGGCGTTATGAGCTGAGGGGACTGGAAACTCCAGGGCATATGCCCTAGGGAATTCCGTTGATTCTATGCCGTCGAGAAAAGCCTCGTTGCAAGTTTTTTCAGCGTCCGTACCGCAAACCGACACAGGTAGGCAGGGGTAAGTATCCCTAGGTGAACGAGAGAACCCTCGTTAAGGAATTCGACAAGTTGACTCCGTAACTTCGGGATAAGGAGTACCCATGGGGTGATAGTCATTTACTGACTGGAGCCCTTGTGGGTGGCACTAAACAGGCTCAGGCGACTGTTTATCAAAAACACAGGTCTCTGCTAAAGCGAAAGCTGATGTATAGGGGCTGACACCTGCCCAGTGCCGGAAGGTTAAGGGGATGGGTTCGTGGTTTACCACAAAGCTCAGAACCGAAGCCCCGGTGAACGGCGGCCGTAACTATAACGGTCCTAAGGTAGCGAAATCCCTTGTCGGGTAAGTTCCGACCCGCACGAATGGTGTAACGACCTGAGCGTTGTCTCAACGAGGGACTCGGTGAAATTGCAAGACCCGTGAAGATGCGGGTTACGCGTGACAGGACAAAAAGACCCCGTGGAGCTTTACTGTAGCTTGGCACTGGACTTGGGTTATAAATGTGTAGGATAGGCGGGAGACTATGAAACAGATACGCCAGTATTTGTGGAGTCGCTCTTGAAATACCGCTCTTTTGTAATTTGGGCCCTAACTCAACGAAAATTGAGGACCCTGCCAGGTGGGCAGTTTGACTGGGGCGGTCGCCTCCCAAAAGGTAACGGAGGCGCCCAAAGGTTCCCTCAAGGTGGATGGAAATCACCTGCAGAGTGCATTGGCATAAGGGAGCTTGACTGTGAGACATACAAGTCGAGCAGGGACGAAAGTCGGGCAAAGTGATCCCACGATTCCGAGTGGAAGGGTCGTGGCTTAACGGATAAAAGCTACCCCGGGGATAACAGGCTTATCTCCCCCAAGA
>CAJWPE010000023.1 GCA_913045625.1 uncultured Chloroflexota bacterium
ATTTACATATATATCGCATAAAGATGATAAAAGTTTGGAGAACTCAGTATCGTTTTCCTCTTCTTCTTTGTGGAATCGAAGGTTTTCAAGCATCAAAATATTATTTTGTGGCATTTCTGAAATTCTTTTAAATACTGAAGCGTCAATAGGATATGAGATAAATCCTATTTGTTTTTCTAAAATTTCAGATAATATTTGACGAATTGGATGTAATGATAGCTCTTCATTAAATTCTCCTTTTGGTCTACCAAAATGGGAACAAATTATTACCTTGCAGTTGTTTTTTAATAAAAAATCGATAGTTGGTATTGTTGAAATTATCCTTGTTAAATCTAAAATCTCTCTAGTTTTAGGATCGAATGGTACGTTGTAATCAACTCTCAGTAATACTGTCTTTGATTGAAGGTTAATATTTCGAATAGATTTTTTTGAAATAGTCATTATTTAAGGAAGCCTTGGAGAAAATTATTTAATGACTCAGATCCTGTTGATTTTTGGATTTTATTGTAAGCATCTTTTTCTAAGTCTTTTACCAAATTTTCTGATTCTTCTTTTGTTCCTAAATCAGATATTATTGTTCTCACTGTCTCTAAATCATCTTTCTCTAATACTCTTTTGAAATAAACCTCACCTAAAAGTCTTTTTTGTTTAGGTTCACCTTTTTCTATAGCAGCTAAAACAGGGAATAATTTTTTTTTGTTGAGAAAATCTATTGGTTGGGTTTCATCTTCTGACCATAATTGGTTGATGTCAGATTGAATATTCATAGCTATACCTAATGATTGGCCTGCTTCAAAAAGATTTTGTTGTTCTTTAGAATTTAACTCGCTTAGACATGCTCCCATCGCAAGGCTTAACCCAATTATAGAACCTGATTTATCTTTAGACATAGACATGTATTCATCTATCGATGAGCTTAGTCCTTCTTGCATCTCTAAGTCGCTAAATCGGCCTTCTAGAGACTTTAAACATGCAAAGTCTAGCCATGCGACACACTCTGTAGTGACTTGATTAGAAAAATTATTTGATGTGAGATCTAGCAATATAACTCTAGCAAGTGAATGCATAGCGTCACCGGCGTTTATTGCTTGAGCAGGTCCCCATACCCACCACACTGCATCATTTGTACCATTTTTTGGGTTTCCTGATTCAATATCGTCATGTATCTCTAGAAATGCATTGATCATTTCTAAAGTTAATGCGGCAGGTAAAATTGCTTCATTTTTTAATTCAACACTGTAGCAAAAAGATTTTAGGATTTGAGCGTATGTACGCTTTTTGGTTACTGAGTTTTGTTCGTGAAGACCAAAATGGTAAGACATCATGTCGTAAAGCGGCAGTTTTTTGGAGTCAAAGAATGATTTGAGAGATTCATTGACTTCATTCTCAAAGTTTAACAATGTATCGTTAATCAACTTTTATCCTCATTGAGTATGGATCTGATTTTTTTTGAAGAGATGGCTCCTTCTCTCAATATATTGTGAGGTATAGTAGTAAAATCAACAATAGTTGAAGCTAAATCAGAATCTAAATTTCCTCCATCGATGTATAAATCTGGATGAAAATTTTGAAATTGGTCTGTAGCATCAGTGATTGATCTAGCAGCTTTCTTCCCGCTAATATTTGCACTAGTTCCTGTAATTGGAGATTTTGTTAATTTACATAGTTGTATTGGAACTTCGTGATCAGGAATTCTGAAGCCTGCAGAATCTAATCCCGAAACTGTAATTCCAGGTATTTTCTCTGACTTTTTAAGAATGGCAGTTAAGGCACCTGGCCAAAATTGATTTGTGATTTTCTTAATGTCTTCAGAAATTTTTTGAGTGGTAAAATATTGTAAATCTTCCGGTTTTTCTATGAAAATAGGTAAAGGTGTATCTGGAGGCCTTTGTTTGATGTCAAAAATCTTTTTAACAGCATTTTCGTCAATTGCTATTGCTGCAAGGCCATAAACAGTGTCAGTTGGTATACAAACAACTCCACCGTCCAAAAGAATGTTGGACGCAACAACCAAAGATTCTTGATTTATAGGAAGTATATATGGAATGTTCATATCTATAATATTCAATCGAGTATAACATTTGAGTTTTGAGGTGAAAACTTGTCAAACAATGAAATTGATCAGTCAAAATCTAATAATCGAGTGTCTAGTAGCGATGACTTAGAAGTATCAGCATATTTAGAAATTTCACAGGAAAAATCTTTTCAAAGTCAATTTTCAAGTATTGCAGATGAATCTCAGCGTGATTCGATTTTAATTATAGATTTTGGGTCTCAATACAGTCGTTTAATAGCTAGAAGAATTCGTGAAAGTAAAGTTTATTGCGAAATAATTTCTCATAAATCATCATGGGATGATATTTCTAAATTGAATCCAAAAGGAGTGATTTTATCCGGAGGTCCCTCAAGTGTTTATGATGAATCAGCTCCTTTATGTCCATTATGGGTTTATGAGTCAGGACTGCCTGTTTTAGGAATTTGTTACGGTATGCAAGTAATGGTTCATCAATTAGGAGGAACTGTTTCAAACTCTGCTAAAAGAGAATATGGCCACGCCATTCTCCATCAAAATGCTACTCAAGAGAAACTTTTTAATGGTCTTGGTTCTTCAATGTCAGTGTGGATGAGTCATGGAGATAGAATTGATGCGCTGCCTCCGGGGTTTGAGTCAAAAGCATTTACAGATAATTCGCCTATTGCAGTGATTGGAAATAATGCAAATTTATTTGGTATTCAATTTCATCCTGAAGTAGCGCACACTCCACAGGGCAAAGAAATTTTAGAAAATTTCTTATTTAAAGCCTGTGAAATATTACCAGACTGGACACCAGGAAATTTTGTTAATGAAACAGTAGAAAAAATAAGAGAACAAGTAGGTGAAGGTAAAGTTATTTGTGCTTTATCAGGAGGTGTAGATTCTGCAGTAGCAGCTACATTAGTTCATAAAGCTGTTGGAGACCAACTGACATGTATCTTTGTTAATAACGGCTTGATGCGTAAAGAAGAACCCGAAAGAGTTCAAATAACCTTTGAAAAATATATGAAAGTAAATTTTATATTTAGTGAATCTTCTGAAAGATTTATAAGAAAATTGAAAGATGTGACAGATCCTGAAAGAAAAAGAAAAATAATTGGGGAAGAATTTATTAATGTTTTTGACGAAGAAGCTAATAGATTAGGAGAGGTTGATTTTTTAACTCAAGGTACTTTGTATCCAGACGTAATTGAAAGTAGTGATAGCTCAGTTTCTGCAACAATTAAAACTCACCATAATGTGGGAGGTTTACCAGATCACATGAAACTTAAATTAATTGAACCTCTTAGATATTTGTTCAAAGATGAAGTAAGGCAAGTAGGCTTGGAATTAGGTTTATCTGAAGAGATGGTATTTAGGCAACCTTTTCCAGGTCCAGGATTAGCGATAAGAATTTTAGGAGAAGTTACAGAAGAAAAATTGGATATTTTGAGAGCCGCTGATTGGATAGTGATGGATGAGATTAAGGCGAATAATTTATATCAGGAATTATGGCAAACTTTTGCAGTTTTAACAGGTGCAAAATCTGTAGGTGTTACTGGGGACTTTCGTACTTATGGACATGTAATAGCTATCAGAGCAGTTACTAGTGATGATGCTATGACTGCAGATTGGGCACGTCTTCCGTACGATGTACTCACTAGAATTTCTAGTAGGATTTCCAATGAAGTGGATAATGTGAGTAGAGTTGTGTTTGATATCACTAGTAAACCCCCAGGAACGATTGAGTGGGAGTGAGATGATTCCAAAAATGACCTTGATCTGTTTGGTGTTATTTGTGATCATTTCTTGCCAACAACAAATGGAAGAATCCGTGCAGGTCATGCAAAAAAGTTCAATCAATAAATATAATTGGAATAGCAGATTGTTATTAATTAATATTGATAACACTGAAAATAAACTTTACCAGTCGTTATTAAAATTTCAGATTGAAAAATTTTGTGAATTTGAAGATAGAAAACTAATCGGAATCAAATTTGAAGATGGAATTAATGATGCTTATTTTACTCCTGATTTTATCTCTAATAAGTACGGTATGTGGTTAGTAGGATATGATGGAACAGTAAAAGGATTTTCTGAAAATCAGTCTTTTTTATATCAACTTTTTGATATCATCGATGAAATGCCCATGAGGCAAATTGAAATGCAAAATAACCCCTCAACATGCTAAATAACTGTATAAAGGATTCAAATGTTTAATAGATTAAGTAATTGTCATAATTCCAGTGATTTTCGAAACTTAGCAAAAGAACGGATTCCGTCAGCTATTTTTCACTATATAGACGGTGGGGCTGATGATGAAGCCACTTTAAGGCAAAATACTAAAGCTTATGAAAACTGTGATTTGGTTCCAAATGTTTTAAAGGGTGTAGAGGATATAGACATGAGCGTTACAGTAATGGGCCAAAAGCTCAATTTACCATTATTTTTCTCTCCCACTGCATTACAACGATTGTTTCATTACCAAGGAGAGAGAGCAGTTGGTAAAGTTGCAGAAAAATTCGGAACATTTTTTGGTATTTCATCTTTAGCAACTGTAAGTATTGAAGAGATAGCAAATAGTATTTCTTCTCCAAAAATGTTTCAGCTCTATATTCATAAAGATAAGGGATTAAACGATAGTATGATTGAAAAATGCATCGAGTATGATTTTGATGCATTAGCTTTAACTGTGGACACTATAGTTGGAGGAAATAGAGAACGGGATTTTTATACTGGTTTCACATCTCCGCCTAGATTGAATGTGGGAAGTTTTATAAGTTTTGCTACCCATCCTCGTTGGACTTTGAACTATTTGCTTAGAGAAGGATTTTCATTACCTCAATTACAAGATCACATCAAACAAGGGACTGATATTACGATTTCAGTTGGTGAATACTTTAATTCAATGTTAGACCAGAATATGGATTGGGATACTGTTGCCGATATTAATAAAAAATGGGGCAGACCTTTGTGTTTAAAGGGCATTATGTCTGTAGAAGATGCTAAAAAAGCTGTAGATGTTGGAGCGTCCGCTATCATGGTTTCTAATCATGGGGGCAGACAGTTAGATGGATCTAGATCTCCTTTTGACCAGTTATCAGAAATTGTTGATGCAGTTGGTGATAAAGTTGATGTGATTTGTGACGGAGGAATCCGAAGAGGTACTCATGTTCTCAAAGCATTGTCAGTAGGTGCTAAAGCTTGCTCAGGAGGAAGAATGTATTTATACGCTCTTGCTGCTTCTGGAGAAAAAGGTGTTGAAAAAGCAATGGGTTTGATGCAAGACGAAATCCAAAGAGGTATGAAATTGATGGGTGCAAAAACTGTACAAGATTTAACTCGCGAAAATATTCGATTTAGATAATGACAATACTCGGAACTCCTTTTTCACAAAATTCTACAAAAGTACTTATGCTTGGGTCTGGAGAATTAGGTAAAGAGGTTGTTATTGAATTCCAAAGACTAGGAGTTGAAGTTATTGCTGTCGACAGATACGCAAATGCTCCAGCCATGCAAGTTGCTCATAGAAACTATGTGATTAACATGCAAGATCCCGATGAATTGAAAAATGTAGTTTTTTTAGAAAAACCAAATTTTATAGTTCCTGAAATTGAAGCTATTTCTACTAAAACACTAATAGATTTAGAATCTGAAGGATTTACAGTAATACCATCTGCTAATGCAACAAATTTAACTATGGATAGAGAAGGAATTCGAAAACTTGCTGCAGAAACTCTCAAAGTACCAACATCAGATTTTTTATTTGCTGAAAATTTCCATGAATTTCAATCTTCTATAGAACGTATAGGGCTTCCTTGCGTAGTTAAACCAGTTATGTCTAGTTCTGGAAAAGGTCAATCATTAGTTAAAAATGATTCAGAAATTCAAAATGCTTGGGAATATGCTATTTCTGGATCAAGGGGTGAATCAAGTAAGGTGATTGTAGAAAGTTTTATTGATTTTGACTATGAAATCACACTTTTGACTATTCAAACTACTAATGGCTGCTTATTTTGTGAACCCATTGGTCACAGACAGGAAAATGGAGATTATCAAGAATCTTGGCAACCTCAACAGATGACTATAAAAGCACTTAATGAAGCAAAAAATATTGCTCAGTTAGTGACTTCAGCATTAGGAGGTAACGGGTTATTTGGAGTTGAATTTTTTGTTAAAAATGATGAAGTTTTTTTTAGTGAATTAAGTCCTCGCCCTCATGACACTGGAATGGTAACTTTAATTAGTCAAGATTTAAGTGAATTTGCATTACACGTGAGAGCTATTTTAGGACTGCCAATTTCTAACATAAATTTTAGAGGACCAGCAGCATCATCTGTAGTTTTGGTGAGTGGATCATCTGAAAATGTTCGATTTGAAATTTCCAGTGATGGTCTTAGTGAACCTGATACTCAATTACGCCTTTTTGGTAAACCGTCCGTTAATGGACAACGACGAATGGGAGTGGCTTTAGCCCTAGGAGACAATGTTGAAATGGCTAAACTAAAAGCAAATAAAGTATCTAATTCTATAAAGCCGGTTTTATGATTGATGAAATAACAAAAATTTCATATGGAACGCAGTTTCAACAGAAAGTTTGGAAACAGTTAATCAAAATTCCTTTTGGTAGTGTTATGACATATAAGCAGATCGCTTATTTAATAGATACTCCCCTCGCTTCTCGGGCAGTTGCTAATGCCTGTGCTAAAAACCCCTACCCCATTATCATTCCTTGCCATAGAGTTATTCGTTCTAATGGAGACATTGGTGGTTATAGTGGTACAGGGGGAATAAATAAAAAAAGGAAGTTACTCAATTTTGAATTTGGGTATGAAAAATTTTAATGATATGAAAGTTTTACTTGTAGGGAATGGCGGTAGAGAAAGTGCTTTGGCATGGAAAATTGCTCAAAGCCCTAACCTGTCACATTTATACATATCTCCTGGTAATGCTGGAACTCAGCAATTTGGATTAAATTTGAATTACAGAGATTCTGAAATTGAAAAATTATTAGAGTTTGCAATTAACAATCAGATTGATTTAACTGTTGTTGGTCCTGAGGTTCCACTAGATTTAGGGATTGTAGATTTATTCAAAGAAAATGGGCTCAAAATATTTGGCCCATCAAAAATTTGTGCTCAAATTGAATCAAGTAAATCTTTTGCTAAGCAAATAATGCAAAAAAGAAATATTCCTACTGCAGATTCAAAATTATTTACAAACCCTAAAGAAGCATATGAGTATGTAGAAGATTTTTCAGGACCATTGGTAGTGAAAGCTGATGGATTGGCAGCAGGTAAGGGTGTATTTGTATGTGCTAATAAATCTGAATCTAAAAATGCAATAAATGAATTAATGGAACAGAAAATTTTTGGTTCTTCTGGGGAATCAATATTAATTGAACAATTATTAACAGGCTGGGAAGCTAGTGCTTTCGTGTTTTGTGATGGTAATTCATTTTCTTCTTTAATTGCAGCCTGTGATCATAAGCGGATTGGCGAAGGCGACACAGGACCTAATACGGGAGGAATGGGAGCATTTTCACCGCCAGCTAATTGGGATGAACAAATAGAACAAAATGTGTTAGAAAATATTGTTACTCCGATGATTGATGAAATGAAAATAAATTATGTTCCATATGTTGGAGTTCTTTTTATAGGATTGATGATTAATGAAGAAGGTCCAAAAGTGATTGAATTTAATTGCAGACTTGGAGATCCTGAGTCTCAGGTGATTTTGCCATTAATGCAATCAGATATTCTTGATGTCATGCTGTCATGTATAAATGGTGATATTCAAAAAAATAATGTCCAGTGGAGTTCCGAATCATCAGTGGGAGTTGTAATTGCTTCAGGGGGATATCCCAAAGACTATAATGTGGGTTTTGAAATTAAAGGATTAGACACTACTGATAATTTAGTTAATATATTTCATGCTGGAGCAGAATTGGACCATATGGGTAATACAATTACTTCAGGAGGACGAGTTTTAACTGTCAATTCTGTTGCAGATACTATGAGTGTAGCCATAAAAAAATGTTATGAGAATTTAGATAGAATTCAATTCGAGGATTCTTATTACAGAAGAGATATAGGAACAAATATTTAGGATTACTATGATTGAAAGATATGCTAGAGAAAAAATGAAGGCTGTATGGTCTGACAAAAATAAATATGATAAATGGTTGCAGATTGAAATAGCAGTTTGTGAGGCTTGGGCGAAAATAGGCTTGATTCCTCAAGATGATATTAAAAAAATTAGAAATGCTTCATATGATTTCGATGTGTTCACAGAAATTTTGCAGACAACTAAACACGATATGACAGCTTTTATTAAAGCAACTACCATTAATTTAGGCGAGGAAGGAAGATGGATTCATCAAGGTTTAACTACCAGCGACGTGTGGGATACCTCCACTAGTCTGCAATTAGTTGAAGCTTGTGACTTATTAGATCATGAATTAAAAGGCCTGAGAGAAGCGTTAAAAGATAAAGCAATAGAACATAAGAACACTTTGATGATGGGTAGAACTCATGGAGTTCATGCCGAACCAGTTACTCTAGGTCTTAAGATGGCACTATGGTGGGATGAGTTAAATAGAGGAATTGAGAGATTACAGCAAGCAAAATATTCTATATCTGTAGGTAAAATTTCGGGTCCTGTTGGTACTCATGCTACAGCTCCTCCACAAATAGAAATAGAAGTATGTGATTTACTAGGTTTGAAACCAGCTCCTGTATCTAATCAAGTGATTCAAAGAGATCGCCATGCGCATTTTATGACTACACTCGCATTGGTTGCTGCTACTTTAGAAAAAATCGCAACAGAGATCAGAGGGTTACAAAGAACAGAAATTAGAGAACTTGAAGAACCGTTTGGAGATGGGCAAACAGGATCTTCTTCCATGCCACATAAAAGAAATCCTGAATTGACCGAGCGGGTTTGTGGTTTGGCTAGATTGATTAGAGGTTATGCACTAACTTCTATCGAAAATGTTGCATTGTGGGGAGAACGAGATATCAGCCATTCCTCTGCAGAGAGACTTATATTTCCTGATGGTTGTATGGCTTTAGATTACATTACTAATATTTTGACTGGTGTTATATCTGGTTTGAGAATTAATGAAGATAGAATGGCAGAAAATATGGAAATCACTAAAGGGTTACTGTTTTCTCAAAGGACAATGTTGAAATTAGTTGAAAAAGGAATTAGTCGTGAAGATGCTTACAAATTAGTCCAGAATTATTCTATGCAAACTTGGGATCAAAACTTAGATTTTAGAGAATTGATTTCTAATGACTTGCAAGTGAAAAACTTATTATCTCAAAGTGAATTAGACGATTTGTTCGATTATAAATCTTATACTCAATATGTAGATGAGATTTATTCTAAAGCAGGGTTAAATTGAAACATGATTGATTCTGGAACTTTATTTGAATCAGATTTTCCACATTTAGTACACAGAGGTAAGGTTCGAGATACTCATTTTGTTGATGAAGCAACTTTATTGATGGTTTCTACAGATAGGGTCTCTGCATTTGATGTAGTTTTACCATCTGGTATTCCTGGCAAAGGTAAAGTACTTAATCAAATGGCATCTTTTTGGTTTGAAAAAACAAACCATATTATTTCCAATCATTTTTTGAAATTAGGAATTGATGAAAAAAAATTAGATTCATTCTCTGATGATTTAAAAACAAGGTCCATGCTTGTAAAAAAGGCTGAAAGACTAAATGTTGAATGTGTCGCTAGAGGATATATTACTGGTTCAGCCCTTTTAGAGTATCAGGAAACAGGCTCAACAAGTGGTATAAAGTTACCTGAAGGTTTAGTTGAATCAGATAAATTAAAATCTACAATTTTTACTCCTTCCACGAAAGCAAATAAAGGACATGATGAAAATATCAGTTTTGATCAAATGATTGAAATTGTAGGTTCCGATGTAGCGGAACAATTAAGACAAATCACTTTGGATTTGTATAGTTTTGCTCATGACTATGCATTAAAGAAAGGTATTATTATCGCAGATACTAAATTTGAATTTGGAATAATAGATAATCAAATAATTTTAATTGATGAAATTTTGACTCCTGATTCTAGTAGATTTTGGGATTACACGAAATATGAATCTGGAAAAATGCAAGAAAGTTTTGATAAACAATTTATTAGAAATTGGTTATTAGGCCAGAATTGGGATAAAGAGCCTCCCGGACCTGAATTGCCAAGTGATATTATTTTAGAAACTAGTAGAATTTATTTGAAAGTATTTGAAACTTTAACTGAATTAAAAATAAAATGAGAGAATGATGACTACAGAAAAAACACCAAAAAAAGATAGATTAACTGCTTCCCAAGCCAGAGCTGCTCGTAGAGATAGACAATCCGCTAAAAATAAAATAAAAGGATGGTTGATCACACTTGCTGTTTCATTGGTAGCAATACTGTTGATACTTGGGTTGATTGCACCAATGTTAAGTTCGTTTTCAGGTAATTAATTTTTTGAAAGCCAAAATTTACATTAGTCTTAAGCCCACAGTAAGTGATCCTCAGGGTACAACTATAAAAGGCGCACTCCATAAACTAGGGTTTTACAACGTAAATGATGTTAGAGCCGGTAAATTTATTGAATTAGAAATTGAAGATGGAGATGAATCTGATATAAGGGTTCAAGTGTCTGAAATGTGCCAAAAACTACTAACGAATCCAATTATAGAAGATTTTGATTTTGAATTTGAAAATTAGTTAAGCGTTGATAGTTCCCTTGGTACTGGCAATTGCGTTTCCTGCCCTTGGATCAAAAGATACGGCTATTTTTAGAGATCGGGCTAAACTTTTGAATGAAGCTTCAGCGATGTGATGGTTATTAATTCCTGATATTACTTTCAAATGCAAATTTATTTTTGCTTCTATTGCAAATGCTTCCATGAAATGTCGAATTAAATCAGAAGGTAATCCACCTAGATCAGAATCTGTTAAAGGTGATTCCACACATGCATATCCCCTCCCCCCACAATCTACAACTGTTAAAACTAGGGCTTCGTCTAAAGGAACGTAGGTGTGTCCCATTCTTGTAATGCCTTGTCCATCTGATATCGCTTCGTTAATTGTTTGCCCTAACGTGATAGCTATATCCTCTACAAGATGATGATAGCCTACTTCAATATCACCAGATGCTTGAATATTTAAATCCATCAATCCGTGACGTGCTATTTGTGCAAGCAGATGGTCTAACATTCCGTTGCCAGTTTTTATACTGTGTTCGCCTGTTCCGTCCAAATTGATTTTGACATTTATGTCAGTTTCATTAGTTTTTCTTTTTTTCTCGGCTATTCTTTGTGTTTTACTCATTATTCATTGCTTTTTGAATTGTTTTTAGGACTTTTTGGTTTTGAGTTTCTGTACCAATTGAAATTCTAAATGAATTTTTTAGTCTTTCAGTATGGAACTTCCTAACGAATATACCGTTTTCTTCTAATTCTCCAAATACAGTTTTGCAGTGATTTTCTGTGAATTCACACAAAATGTAATTGCCAGATGATGGGTAGGCTGTTAATCCGTTGATTTTATTTAACTCAACATTCATCCAGTTTCTACCCACTATTATCTTGTCGACATTTTTTTGTAAAAACTCTATATCTTCAAATGAAGCTAGTAATGCGGCTTCAGCAGATACATTCACATTATAAGGAGGTTTTATTTCCATTAAATACTTTGTAGCTGACGAATGCATTAATCCGTAACCTACTCTTAACCCGGCTAATCCTGCCCATTTACTCATTGTTCTTAGAACAATTAAGTTTGGGTGTTCTAGAACTAAATTTTGTACTGAAGATTTTGCAAATTCAAAATATGCTTCATCCACTACTAGTAATATATCTTTTTCTAAAAGATATGTGATGTGATCATAGCTGACTAGGTTTCCTGTGGGATTGTTTGGTGAGGTGATGAATATTAGTTTTGTACTAGAGTCGATATTTTTTTCAATTTCTTCGATATTTAAATCGTAATTCGAATCTCTCTCTGCAAATTTTACATTTGCTCCAGCAATTTTTGCACAAAAACTATACATGCCAAATGTAGGTGAACAATCTAAAATTGAGTCTCCAGGAGAAATGAATATGCGAAAAATTAAATCAATAATTTCGTCTGCGCCAGCACCAGCTACTATGTTATCTATAGGTAGTCCTGTGTATGCGCTTATAGCCTTTCTAATTCTGATTTGGTCGGGATCCGGATATAAGTGTACTTGTGCCTGATTAAGTGATTCTATAGCTTTAGGTGAAGCTCCGTATGGGTTTTCGTTTCCATTTAATTTTATGATTTCATTTTCAGGTATACCTGATTTTTGAGATAAAAGATCAGGTGGATTGACAGCATCATATGTTACCAAAGAAAGTAAATGAGGCCTGACTATTTTATCAATATTAAAGTTTTTCATTATTCAAATAATTCTTTTCTGATTTCTGCTGCTTCTGCATGTCCAGTTAAGCCTTCTTCTTTAGCTATAGTGGCTGCTAACTCCCCAATTTTAATCGAATTTGATTTAGAAATATTAACTATTGGTACTGTTTTTTGAAAAGTTTGTACTCCAAGTCCCGAATTGAATCTAGCCGTACCTGCAGTAGGCATGACATGACTGGGCCCTGCTCCGTAATCTCCTAAAACTTCATGAGAAAATTCACCTAAAAATATCATTCCAGCATTTAAGACAAATGGTACCCATTTTTCAGGAGACTCAACTGCTAGACATAAATGTTCTGGAGCGAATATATTAGCAAGTGTTAAAGATTCTTCAATAGAATTAACTACACAAATAGCTCCCTGATCTTGTAAAGAACTTTGAGCGATACTATTTCTGGTGATTCTAGATACTCTAATATCTAATTCGGATTGGACTTTTGTGGCTATATCATTAGAATTTGTTATCAAAATTGGTTTTGCTAATTCGTCGTGTTCAGCTTGAGCAATTAGGTCTGCCGCCACAAGGGTTGGGTTAGAATAGTTGTCTGCAATTACTAGAGTTTCAGTTGGTCCATACAGTCCATCAATTCCGACATCTCCAAATACAATTTTTTTTGCTAATGTCACAAATAAATTTCCAGGTCCACAAATGATATCGACCGGTTCAATTGTTTCTGTTCCGTATGCTAGTGCAGCTACGGCTTGTGCACCACCAACTCCATAAACTTTGTCTACTTTGGCTATATATGCAGCAGCTAATACTGAATCGGGAATATCCCCATTCGAATTAATTGGGCATGTGATTGAAATTTTTTTTACACCTGCAATCTTTGCAGGGATAGTGGACATTAGTACAGTTGATGGATATCGTGCAGTACCTCCAGGTATATAAGCTCCAACAGAATTTACTGGTATGAAATTTTGTCCATAACCTTCTGTTTCGTCATACCAAGATTTAGGTAAGGACTTTTTGTGAAATTCGGAAATTCTTTCAGATGATAGAGTTAATGCTTTTTGGAGGTTTTTAGGTATTTTATTGTAGGCGTCCTCTAATTTCTCCTGGTTGATGACAAAACCATTAGTTTCATGACCCTCTATTTTTAACACAAGATCTTTTATTGCTTGATCTCCATTATTGCGTACTTGATCAACGATTTTCTGAACATATGAATGTGCATCAAGTGGCTCTCCAAAAACCATTTGAGATGATTGTAAGATAGAGTCTGAACTAAGATTAATGAAACGGTTTGCAGATAGAAATGATTTAGATTTGTTAAAACCTTTAATTATATTCATTTAAAAATCCATTTATAGCTTTATCAATATTATCTTTACTGGTGGATTCAAACTCTTCTAATAAATTTTGTGGCAATAAATTCAAAACATTGTTTATGTTTTGAATGGGGTCTGTCAAAAAGTTCTGTGTGTATGCAATTGCTTCATGTTGCGCGTTTCCGTTTGAGATGCGTTTAGCCATAAAGTTGAGTCTATCCCATGAAAATCCAAGATTTAGAAAGTTGCAGATCCAATCTCTCCATTCATTCAAAGAGTTGTTACTTAAAAAAGGAAGTGACACTTTTTCTATATTACATTTCTCAATTAATTGAATTTTTGATTCGATTGAACTCCAATATTGGCTATCCATGTACATTTGAATCGCTCGGTCTAAGACTAGTATGGGAGTAGATTTTGGGAAAATATTTTCACTAGAAAAATATTTCCTGAAAACTGTAGTTATCCAAGTTTCATCCAAAACTAAATGAGTAACGTACCCAGTTAAAAATGTTTTTATAATTTCATCCTGATCTTTAATTTGATGTATTTCAGGGAACTTTTGCGTCATGTTTGCAATTCCCTCTCCAACCGAATTAAAGTCCAAATCTACAAAATGGTACACGGACCTATTTTCTTTAGTGATTACTCTGATATCCGGAGATGTAGCCCCTAGTAAATATATGGGAATAAATTCTTGAGGAATTGTCTCTGGGACTGATTTCATAGCAAAGTGAATGTGTGTAGCTAAATTAGGCATCTTTGACTCTTTGGTTTAAGTAGATTTGTAGTTTAGTAACAATTTCATTAATTTTTGCTAGTTTATTTGATTGATCTGATATGGATTGACTGTTAACAATCAAGCAAGATTCAGAATCAAGTATGATTCCGCCAGATATTGTCTTGAGTTTGTTAGCTTTCATTGTAGTTCCTGTTGATGTTATGTCACTGATAATGTCCGCTGAGCCCATTTCTGGAGCTATTTCTAAAGTTCCACTTGAAGGAACAATAGAAAAATTTGATATGCTGTTTGAGATTAGAAAATGTTCGGTTAATCTAGGGAATTTGCTAGCTATTTTAAGATTCAATCCTTTACGTTTAAAGTCTGTAGCAACTTCTGCCAGATCAGCAATTGAAGAAACATCAAACCATGACTCAGGAACTCCAAAAGCTAATGAGCAAGCGCCAAAACCTAAATTGTTTAGTAATATTTGAGTGAATTCAGGGTTAGTTTGAAACTCTAAATAACGGTCATACCCTACTATCCCTAGGTCTGCATTTCCTTCTTCAACCTTCCAAGTAATATCAGCACTTCTTTGGAACAAAATAGAAACTCCAGCAAGGGTTGGTATTTCGCCAATATAACGCCGTTTATTAGGCCTGTTTACTTCTAATCCACAATTATTAAGGAATTCTAAAGTGGGATCATATAAAGCCCCACTACTTGAAATTGCAAGAGTTAAATCTGAAGTAGTCAAGTTTCCCCCCTGTCTAATGAAATGATTTCATCAATATTTACTGCAAATCCAATCGCAGGTATATCTGTGTGATGGCCTAGTGCCCTAAAAAGTCCATCATATCGTCCACCACCACCAATAGTTTTGGTTTTTTGGTTTATTTCAGTTTCTAAGTCGAATATTATCCCTGTGTAATAGGTCAATCCCCTGTTGCGCTCAAAGTCTATTAAAAATGTTACATCTATATTTTTTGGAATAGAGACTTCTTTAACTACGTTGGAAATATAGGAAATTGAATTTAATAGTTCTTGGGGATAAGAAGCAGATTGAATACTAACTACATTAGTTTTAGAAAATTCTCTGAAAAAATTTAATAAAACTGTAAGTGTTTCATTATATTGAGACGATTTTAAAGAGTTGCTTTGCTTTTTTCTTAATCTTTCCGCAACTTCATCTACAGTTCTTCTGCCAAAATTATATGAATTATTTTTAGACTCTATATCTATCAATAGTTCTTGAATTGTAGCTTCAGCCGAAGAGTCGGTATCCGATATGCCATTAGATAATAGACCTAAATTTAAAGCCTTTTGAGTGAGTGATTTTGTTGAGTCAGCAACTTGAAGGTTGTTTATGTTGTCTAAAGTAAAATCTGTTAACGCCTCAGTGAATCCAGAATTCCCAAGAAATTCTCTGATTGGTCCGACGTTTCCAATTGCAACTGTGAGGTGTTTTATGTGGGTTTTAGAAATACCTTCTAAAGACAAGGATAAAATTTCAGCATCAGATTGGATAGAATTATTCCCGATTAGTTCTGCTCCCAGCTGAGTAAATTGTTTTGTAGACGATGGAAGATTTTTTTCTTGGTTTCTAAATACGGGCCCAGAATACTGATACCTATATTCAGAGCTATTGCTCGCATTAGCTTCAATTAATATACGTATAATAGATGAAGTGAATTCCGGACGTAAACTTACTTTTCTTCCGTTTGGTTCTGAAAACGAATACAATCTTTTAGAGATTTCCCCACCTGATTTTCTTTCATACAGTTCTGTAGGTTCGAGAATAGGGCAATCTATGGAAATGTATTGTGATTTACTAAACGTTTCTTGGATGTTGTTTGTCAATTTGTTTTTCAAATTCAAATGATTAGTATCAGAGATAAACATCCCTTCCAATTTAGAAATAGGTAAAGAGTATTTTGCAATCTGTTTTTCCATAGACACAAATTCTACAATACTAAGGAGTATTGAAAAACTTTGTTCAAGAGAATTATCATGAACATACAAAAAATATGGGGATAAAATATGGCAAATAATCAATCAGTTTCTCCAAAGATTGGCGTTTTAGGCGGCAGTACATCAGATTTTCCAGTTCTAGAGAAAGCTATAAATATATTAGACGAATTAAAAATTAGTAATGAATTACGAGTAGTTTCTGCTCACAGAACACCGGATTGGTTGTTCGAGTATGCCGAAACAGCTGAATCTAGAGGTATTCAAGTAATAATTGCTGGTGCTGGAGGTGCAGCACACCTGCCGGGAATGCTAGCTGCAAAAACAGTGATTCCGATAATAGGTGTTCCGATTTCATTAGAAAATTTAAAAGGAATGGATTCATTGTTGTCTATTGTTCAAATGCCTCGAGGTGTGCCTGTTGCTACTGTTGCTATAGAAGGTTCCGAAAATGCAGCTTTACTAGCTGCTCAGATCTTAGCTGTTTCTGATTTAGACCTTAGAGATCGATTAAAGATATGGAGAAATGATTTAACTGAAAAAGTTTTAAATAATCCAAATGCTAAAAGGGTTGATTGATGGACTTTACTAATCCTCTTCTTCCGGGAGCTTATCTAGGGATGTTAGGAGGTGGCCAATTGGGCGGATTTTTTACTGAGGCAGCTGTAAGAATGGGGTACAAGGTTGTAGTTTGGGACCCTAATGATCAAGCTCCCGCTAAAAGATTTGCGGAGAAATCTTTGACTACGAGTTTTTTAGATTTTGATTCAGCAGAATTTTTTTTAAATGATGTTAATGCTGTATCTTTAGAGTGGGAAAATATCCCATCAGAATTGGTGGAATTTTTAGAAGATAAAACTATTGTTAGGCCTAGTAGCAAATCTTTATCATTAGCACAAAATCGAATTACTGAAAAAACATATTTATCAAAAAAATCATTTCCTTTAACTGATTTTTGTCCAATTTACTCTTTTGACGACTTTAAAAAAGTTCAATTTGACATGCCTTGGATAGTTAAAACTGCCACTATGGGTTACGACGGCCATGGTCAGTGGAACATTAATCAAGTTGATGAGCTTCAATTAATCAAAGACATCCAAGGAGATGGACCTTGGGTTGTTGAAAGTAAAGTTGAGTATTTATGTGAAATTTCTGTGATTGTAGCATCGGATGGTTTGGGAAAAACATCTTCCTTTCCTGTAATTGAAAATACTCATTCTGATAATATATTGAGAATGAGTATTTATCCAGCGCGAGTCCCGTACAAAACCCAAGTAAACGCAAAAAACATAGCAGAACAAGTAGTTTCTTCATTGGGTGACGCAGGTGTTTTTTGTGTAGAAATGTTCATGCTTGAT
>CAJWPE010000024.1 GCA_913045625.1 uncultured Chloroflexota bacterium
GAGAAGAGCAACAATTGCTGCCTGCTCTTGCTGTTGGTTTAAGAGACATCGCAGGTACAGGATTATTTTCTTCAGAGTACATTGTTACAACGAAAAGAATAGGAAGTTTTGATATAAGTACCGGATTAGGATGGGGAATATTGGGTTCAGCTGATAATATCAGTAACCCGTTCGTAGATTTGGATGATGCTTTTATAAATAGAAATGCAGAGCAGGGGGAAGGGGGGCAATTTTCTTTTAAAAGCTGGTTTTCAGGAAAAACAGCACTCTTTGGAGGTATTGAATATGATCTAAAAAAATATGGTTTGAGATTTAAGGCTGAGTATGACACAAGTAAACCTTTTCAGAACGGAAAGGTGCCTTTTAAGCCAAGTACAGATATAAACTTTGGGTTCTCATATCACTATTTAGATTGGCTAGATATTGGAGCTGCATACGAAAGAGGAGATCAATTTAGGATTTCCTTTACACTTACCGGTGATTTTTTTAAGGACACAATCCCTAAGCCAAAACCTAAAAATGTTATAAAATTAAGAAAAGATCTAAGAGACAAAGCTCTTTTGAACAAAGATATTTTTTATCAATCTTTAAATAGAAGTTTACGAGATGAGTCTATTTATCTTCAAGGCGCAACATATGAAGAAGACAAATTAGAAGTTTCAGTTGCAAGTAGTAGATTTTTTTCTACAACACGACCTGTAGGAAGAACTGCGAGAATAGCATCCGCATTAGTTGCTGATAGCGTGGAAGAAATAACAGTAAGAACAATGAATGGTGATATGGAGACTGCTTCAATAACCGTACCAAAGAAAGAGTTTGAAAACGCAGATATTTATGAAGGAAGTGCGGTAGAGCTTTTTCTGAAATCAAAAATTAGCTCAAAGCCACAGACGCCCCTTTACAAAACTGCAGATTTTCAACCAACAGTTAATTTCCCAGAATTTAGATGGAATATGAGTCCTGGCTTAAAACACCAGATTGGAGGCCCAGAGGGGTTTTATTTAGGCCAATTATATTGGAAAACAGATACAAGTCTTAAGCTTGCAAGAAATTTAACTCTATACTCAACTATAGGCCTTAATCTATATGATACCTTCGAGTTTAAGAACCCAAGTTTTAGTGAAATACCTCATGTGAGAAGCGATATCCAAGAGTATCTTGATCAGGGTAAAAATAATATTGCTAGGATGCAGCTAGAATACATGTTCTCACCTTTAAAAGATGTATTTGTTAGAACGGATGTGGGTTTGATGGAGGAGATGTTTGGTGGGATTGGTGGTCAGATTTTATATAGACCTATCAAAAAAAAATATGCTTTAGGGTTCTCTCTGCATAAGGTAAGGCAAAGAGATTATGATCAAAGATTTTCTTTTAGAAAATATGAAACAACTACTGGCCATCTAGAGTTTTATGCTCAACTTCCTGATAAAATTTTCATGCAGGCACATGTTGGAAAATATTTGGCGGGTGATAAAGGATTAACCTTAGATCTTTCAAGGAGATATGACTCTGGCTTTGTTCTTGGAATTTTTGCAACGAAAACAGATTTATCTTCAATTGAGTTTGGTGAAGGTAGCTTCGATAAAGGCTTTTATTTCTCTATTCCAACTAAACTCTTTTATCCTGATTTTAGATCGGGTGTAATTTCTTTTGGAATGCATCCACTTACTAAAGACGGGGGAGCCTTCTTAACTCAACAAAATCAATTGTTTAGTATTTTTGGAGAAACCAATGAAAGTTCTATCTCTAGAGACTGGGATTATATTTTAAAATAAGGATATTCAATGAAGTCATTAAAACTTTTTATCTTATTTATTTTGTCTAGTTGTGCATCATTTCCAACAAATAATATAGCACCAGGTTATCTTGAAACATTTAATGCTATCAAGAATGCACTTATTGGGTTTGAAGGAGATGCTTATATAACAAGAGATCTTGTAAATAGCATTCCTTATGCATCCATGACCTTAAAGATAGGAAAAGGACCTAAAGGTCTAGTGATACTTGAAAGCATAAAGAATGATGAGTTAACTTGGATTAGCGCTGATCCTATATATTTAGTTATAAGAAATGGAAGAATTATAAAGACTGAAGGCTTGGACAATGATTTGAAAGAGATAGTCTACCCAAAAATAAATTTTCAACAGATATTTGATCAAGACTTTAAGCAATTCAGTGTATTTTACTCTTATAGAAATCCTGAACTTAATAACCTTGAATTGCAATTTAATTATTCTTTCAAAGGAAAAGATTCGGTAACAATACTTGATCAGTCACTAGAACTAAACTTAGTGCATGAAATAGTTACAAACGATACTTTGGGATGGGAATTTACAAATAAATATTGGATAGATAAAGATTATTTTATTTGGAAGAGTCATCAAACGATCAATCCTAAAATACCTATTTTTAAAATAGAAGTTACAAAAAAGCCCTCAAGTTGAGGGCTTTTTTTTAGGAGGTAGATTAGTTAATTTACCTCTCTGGTTCTTATTGCAGTTGCAGTTCCCGTGGAGGCAGCTACTGCTGGCGTTTGTGTTACAGTTGTAGTGTATTCTTCTTCAACAACTTGTGAGACTTCAACTTCTTCAACTACATCGTACACTTCTTCGTTGATGACATCGTATTCCTCAACAACTAGTGTGTCATATTCTTCGACAGCTTGACCAGTATCGTACTCTTCTAAGTAAGTAGCACCTGTAAAGTATGTTTCAGTAGCTGCACTGGTACCTATAGTCTGAGTTGCAGTCACATTTACAACTCTTGTAGCAGTTGTGTCAATTAATCTTGTGGCTACAGCTTCTGCTGTTCTCGTAGCTGTTCCGGCAGCAGTTCTTGTAGCGGTGCCAACTTGAGTAGAAGTAGAAGTGGAAGTACCAGTTCTAGTGGCTGTTGTAGTACCTGTTACAACTGCAGAACCCGGTATGTCTACAACTACAGTTGCAACATATTCCTCAATAGTAGGAGTAGGTGTTGGTGTTGGTGTTGGTGTTGCTGTAGGTATTATAGAAAAATTAGGGTTAGGTGTAGAACTTGCTGTTCCATTATAAATTTTCAGATTATCCATTAATCCATGAAAAGTTTTTCCGTTACTGTAATTAGTTAACATGATTCCATAATCAGATGGGCTATCGTTTATTACATCTAAAACAAAGTTACTTGGAAGACTATGGTCAATTATTTTAGTGTTGCCCAAAAATAGACCAACTGATTTGGTGTTTATGTTTACTGTCGCAGTAACGTTGTACCAAGAGTTTAAGTTAATTTGAGTGTTTGAATTAATCATTGTTGATTGGTTATTTAGAGATATTCCTAAATTATTGTTTTCGTTCACAAAAATGCTGAACCATCTCCAACCTTGTCCCCCCACTACTATGGGAGTGTAATACTGATTTGCTGTTTTATTTGGATCTAATAAAAAGTCGGTGGAAACGGAGAAATGAGAATAATTAATGTTTGGAATGTTTACTTTTGCTTTATGTTCATAGACTCCATCACTATAGAGATGGGTAGTTGCTCCTGAAACTGAATCGTTCACATATTGAACATCTCCCATACTTATAGATGGGCCAACAACTTTGTTATGCCATACTGTTCCCACGTCATCATTTTCGAAATCGTAATGCCCGAGTAAGGTCATTACTGATGTTGTAGCTGTTGGAGTTGGAGTGGCTGTTGGAGTCGGAGTAGCTGTTGGAGTTGGAGTAGCTGTTGGAGTCGGAGTAGCTGTTGGAGTCGGAGTAGCTGTTGGTGTTGGAGTGACAATGGGACTAGGAGTTGGAGTGACAATGGGACTAGGAGTTGGAGTGACAATTGTAGAGATTAATTCTTTTACAATTAATGTATATCTACCTACATTATTGTCCAAAGGAGTAATTTTGATTTCATATTTACCTTTTTGATTTAATAATATGAATGGTAAAAATGGATTAGATCCTGTTCCTCCATCGTCATCTTCTATCACCTCGTTATTAGGCGTTATAAATTCTAAATATGTGTCTGAGCTACTACTTATTACAGAGATGCTAATATTTTTGTTATGAAGGTTATCTTTAACATCTAAAATCCAGATGTCTTCATCTTTAATACAATCTATATTTCCACGATGTTCAAAATTTAAGATGATGTTTTTGTTGTCATCTGAATCTGCGCAAATTTTAATAATAGGGGAAGGTGTCGGTGTAGGGGAAGGTGTAGGTGTAGGTGTAGCAGGGGTTGGTGTTGGTGGAGTTCGAGTAGGTACTGAAGTGGGAATTGGATTAGTAATACTTTCTACTTGAGTTGGTGTAGGAGTGGAGATATCAACAATATTTGGCACCGGTGAACTTGTAGCAGGTTCTATACCTGATGGTTTTATTACTTGAGGAGTAGGGGTATTAATTTTGTTTTCTATAGATATTTCTTGATTCTTTTCTATTCCAATACTGAAAATTGAAAACCCAGGCGTATTTGCTGCAAAAACTGCAAAGAATTTTTCTTGATCAACTATATCGTTAATATATTTTGTGCTGAGTTTTGTCCATGTATTGTTGAACCTATATAAAAATATTTCTGATTCAGAAATATTTTGTGAATCTAACCATTCTCTAGAAAGATAAAATTCTATTATTCCAGGGATAGAACTACTGTCAATTGTGCTTTCTAAAGATATATCCATGCTTTTTATAAATATGGATGAAGTTGGAAGAGCAGGGACTTCTGAAGTTTCTATGTCAGTTAATGTGATTAATGACTGATTTGATACAGAATTTTGATTTGAATTGATTGAGATTTTTGAGGCTTTAGCAAAATTGTTATCGATTTTAGGTAAAGCTATAAAAGAATTTCCTTTCAATTCAAATGGAATACTTTGGGATTTGATTACTTCGTTAGAACTTAGATTAATTTCATTGGGTATTTCTGGGGGTATAGATTCAGGTATCGATACTTCTAGTCCTGTAGTTGTGTTTTGAACAACTTGAGTTTCATCTGATACTCCAAATGCTAGTCCTGTGATCCCTTCTCTATTTAATGAAACTGTGATGGTGGTTCCCAAAAGAATTATTGCGCCCAATGCGGTTATATAGTTCAAGTATTTTTTACGAGATTTTTTCACAGGTGTTTGAGATTCTTTTTCTAAATCAGAAACTACTTCTAACATGCTTTGATATCTGTCATTTGGATTTTTAGATACGCATTTTTTTATAACTTTCTGAAGATGTTGTGGTATTTCAGCAAATTTAGAAGTGTCAGAGATGTCTGTTTCTATATGCTGAAGAAGAAGTTCGTCTTTATTGCCTTGAAATGGTTTTTCACCGGTTAATATTTCATAAAGAGTGATACCCAATGAATAGATATCACTTCTGGAATCAGTTTTCATATCTCCTTGAATTTGTTCTGGAGACATGTATGTCGGTGTTCCTATTCCTATATCTTGAGTATTAGATATTCCAAAATCTGTTACTTTTGGAATTCCTTCATCTGTTAGTAAAATGTTTTGAGGTTTGATGTCTTTGTGAATGAATCCATTGTCATGAGCATGAGCTAGGGCTTTACAAACTTGAATAATAATTTTTGTAGCAACTACGGGGTCTAATGTAGAAGTTTGAGAAATTTCTTTATCTAAACTATTTGGAATATATTCCATCACAATACATGCGTAATCATCTTGAATTACAAAATCGTATATAGTCGTGATATTGGGGTGAGTTAAGTTCCTGGCAGTACTAGCTTCATTTTTTAATTCTTCGTCAGGTGCTTTGTTGAAAGATTGAGTAAACCCTAATATTTGAGTTTTTAAATTCTCGTATTGTTGCGTTTTGGCTGTTTGGTCATTATTTTTTGAGTTAGGATTGATGATTTTGATAGCAACACGGCTATCTAGAACAGTGTCATGCCCTATGTATACTGAAGCCTGTCCGCCTTCACCTATTTTTTCTCTGATTTCATACTTGCCAATATTTTCAAGCATTTCAGATACCTTAATTTAATGTCTTTAAATTATATTAAAATCGTTAGTAGGTTGGAAATATGTTTTATCCCTAATTTGAAAATATTATTATCTATAAATATTATTTTTCTAATAATTTGAATAAAAGAGTGAAATCACTTGTATGAAACTTTTCGCTGATTCAAAATCTTTATTTATTGCATCAAAAAAATATGTTAGATTGTCCCCGACGATAAATTTGTAAGGAGTACTTCATGACTACATATGAACCTAATATGGTAATAGTTGGAGAAAAGTTCGATGTGGTTGGTACGCGACCCGTAAGACATGATGGAGCAGATAAAGTAACTGGTAGAGCTCGTTATAGTGCCGATTCTTTTCCAAGCGGTTTGTTGATAGGAAAAGTTTTAAGAAGTCCTCATGCTCATGCTCGAATTTTATCGATTGATTGTTCAAAAGCATTAGCTTTGCCTGGTGTAAAAGCAGTAGTGACAGCCGAAGATCTTCCTGATGTGTCGGCTGAGATAGCTGATTTAGAAGAAGGGGCTGCAGTAAATTATGGTTTCTACAGTAGAAACGTTTTGGCTCGGGAGAAAGTTTTATACAAAGGGCATGCGGTGGCAGCAATTGCTGCTCTTACTACTCATGAAGCAGAAGAGGCACTTGATCTAATAGATGTTAAATATGAAATATTAGAGCCAGTGTTAAACATTGATGAAGCAATGAGAGATGGTGCTCCTGTTTTACATGACAGACTTTTAACGCAATCGAGTGTTTTATTTCGTGTAGGTGGATGGGGAGATGAGCCCAATATTCCTTCTAGTAATTTAGCTATGAAAATTATTTCAACTGAAGGCGATGTAGAAAAAGCATTTAAGGACTCAGATGTTGTGATTGAAAGAAGTTTTAATACGAAAGCTGTTCATCAAGGATATATAGAACCTCAAGCTACAACTGCATTTTGGGATGAGAATGATCGTATCAATGTATGGTGTAGCACTCAGCAAGTTTTTGCTTTTAGGGATCATGTTGCCGCTATTTTAGATGTTCCTGTAGGTAGCGTTACTGTGAATCCGTTAGAGATTGGTGGAGGTTTCGGTGGTAAAGGGCAGGGTGGCGTATATTTGGAACCTGTTGCTGCAGTCTTATCTAAAAAATCTGGTCATCCAGTCAAAATTACTATGACTAGATCTGAAGTTTTTAAAGGTACAGGACCTACTGCTGCTACCAAAATTGATATTAAATTATCTGCAAATAAAGATGGTAAATTGACAGCAGTAAAAGCAAAATTAATGTTTGATGCCGGAGCTTTTCCTGGGTCGCCAGTTGCTGGTGGTAGTAGGACTATGCTAGGGCCATATGTAATTCCCAATGCAGTTATTGAGGGTTGGGATGTGGTGACTAATGTACAAAAATCTTCAGCTTACAGAGCACCTGGTTCTCCTTCTGCTGCTTTTGCAATGGAAACGGTAGTAGACGAGATTGCTGCTCAATTAAATATAGATCCAATTGAATTCCGCAGAATTAATGGAGCTCAAGAAGGCACTAGGCAACCTGCTAATGGACCTGTATACAGAAAAATTGGATATATGGAGACTTTAGATGCTGCAAAAAATCATCCTCATTATTCATCACCCTTAAATAACAAAAACCAAGGAAGAGGAATTGCTGGAGGAGCATGGTTTAATTTTACTGGACCAGCTACTGCGATTGTGAGTGTTAATGCTGATGGAACAGTTGCTTTAGTTGAAGGATCTCCTGATATTGGTGGAAGTCGTGCAGCTATGGCAATGCAAGTAGCAGATGTATTGGGTCTTAATGCCGAGGATGTTCAACCATCTATAGCTAGCACAGACTCTATTGGCTATAGTTCTGGAGCTGGGGGCAGTAGTGTGACTTTTAAAACAGGAATTGCTTCAGTTGAAGCTGCAGAAGATATTAAAATTCAGATGAAAGAAAGGGCAGCTAAGATTTGGGATGTTGATTTACAGTCTGTTGAATATGATAAATCTGTTATCAAGCATGTCAGTGATCCTGAATTGAAATTTGAATTCAGAGAGCTAGCATCAAAACTTAATGGAACTGGTGGCCCTATAGTAGGGAGAGCAACAGTAAATCCTGGAGGTGTAGGAAATGCTTTTGCTATTCATATAGTAGATGTTGAAGTAGATATAGAAACTGGTAAAGTTCAAATTTTACGATATACATCTATTCAAGATGTAGGAAAGGCTATTCATCCTAGTTATGTTGAAGGGCAATTACAAGGTGGAGCTGTGCAAGGGATTGGATGGGCACTTAATGAAGAATATTTTTTTAATGAAAGTGGAGATATGCTAAATTCCTCCTTCTTAGATTATAGAATGCCAGTATCTTTGGATTTGCCCATGATAGATACTGTACTAGTAGAAGTAGCTAATCCTGGACATCCGTTTGGTGTAAGAGGAGTGGGAGAGGCTTGTTTGATTCCGCCAATGGCTGCTATAGCAAATGCTATTAATGATGCTATTGGAATTAGAATGAATGAGTTGCCAATGTCACCAGGTAAAATAGTGAAAGCTTTAGAAGAAATTTAGTTCTATATATGAATTTCGATAATGTCGCCATCTGATAATTCGTGAGTTCTTCCAACTCTTTGGCCACTAAATTTTCCGGATGATCCCCATAATACTGCGTATTTCAAACTTTTGCTTAAGTCTTTATGCACCTGAAGAGCTGCTTCTTCAACAGTGCTACCTATAGGTAAAACAATAGGGTTTTTTTTCTCAAAATTGTCTAGTTTTTCTCTTGGAGATTTTGTATACACACGAATTATTTTCAGAGAGTTAAAAATTT
The DNA here is from genome assembly GCA_913045625.1 of uncultured Chloroflexota bacterium. Lineage (GTDB taxonomy): Bacteria > Chloroflexota > Dehalococcoidia > Lucifugimonadales > UBA826 > AG-426-M11. The sequence goes on from CAJWPE010000024.1 coordinate 8,762, forward strand.
CTATACCCAACTCTTCAATACCGACTTCTTCTTCAGCACTTGTCAGAACTAAAGGAAAATTTTCACCGAATTTATTTTCCATCATTTCATAATTGTCTAGAGCTCCCGGAATATCAGCTTTGTTACATGCAATAATCGTTGGTTTCATAGTGAAAAAATCACGATCTTCTAAATCTGTGTTTTTTTCGATAAGTTTGAATCCCCACTCTTTTAATTCAGAGAATGATTCATTTGTGTTTTCTACAGCTTGATTGGTTAAATCAGCTACAAATATAAAAATGTCAGTAGTTCTTAGAAGACCGTACAATCTGCTTTGAGTTGATCTGTTTGTAATTGGAGGAGTATCTACCATTTGAATATAAATATCTTCAAATGGGAACATTCCAGGTATAGGTTCTTGTGTACTTAACGCATATGATCCAACTTTACTTTTAGCTCCAGTGGAAGAAGATAACAGTAGTGATTTACCTACATTAGTAGGACCAATTAAAGTACACCTACCTGCCCCTTCTTTTGGTAATGAAAAAGGTTCGGTTTTTGAACCTTTCCCTGAACCTGAAGAGGTATCAAGCTCAGTCATTAACTTAGATAATCTTGACCTTAGTTGTGCTTTGAGGTGATCAGTGCCTTTATGTTTAGGCATGATTTGAAGCATTTCTTGAAGAGCTGCAATTTTTGATTGAATAGTTACAGCATCTCTAAATCTTTGTTCTGCGTCTCTATATTGAGGTGGTACGTTAGTAGGCATGTAAATTATTTCTCGTATTTATATTTTACTCAAGTCAAAAAAAATAGGAAGTGTATTAACTACACTTCCTATTGAAAATTCAATATTTTCATACTGATTTCAGGTTTTAATTGGCACCATCATTTATTTCTGCTTGTTCGCCATGTTCAGCTAAATCTAACCCTTGGCTTTCTGATGATTGTGAAACTCTTAATCCCAAACCAGGTATTTTATCTAATACAAATAAGATCACATAAGATAATACAAATGTATAAATTAATACTGCAACTGATGTGTAGATTTGAATCCAAACTTGATCAAAGCTTCCTTCAATTACTCCCTTCACTCCAGCTATACTTTCTACAGCAAAAATTCCAGCGGCAATGCATCCCCAAAGTCCGCCAATTCCGTGCACAGCAAAAACATCTAATGCATCATCTAAATTAGTTCTGTGAATTAATTCAACCGCATAATAACAAATTACTCCCGCGCCTAATCCTATAGCTATAGCTCCTAATGGATTTACCGAGCCAGCTGCAGGAGTGACCGATGCAAGTCCTGCAATTGCACCAGTAGCAACTCCGACCCCGCTAATTTTGCCAGTAGTCAACAATCCAATTATTCCCCAAGTTGTTGCAGCTGTTGCTGCAGAAATTTGGGTGACTAACATTGCGTTGACAGCATATCCATCTGCCATTAAAGCGGAACCTCCGTTAAATCCAAACCAGCCAAACCATAGGATAGCTGCTCCTAAAATTACATAAGGAACATTGTTAGGTTGCAATCCGGGATTACTTCGTTTACCAACTAGTAATGCAGCAGCTACTGCGGCTGCACCTGCAGTAATGTGAATTACTATTCCTCCTGCAAAATCTAAAGCTCCCGCTCCATCCGCTCCTATCCAGCCTCCACCCCATACCCAATGGGCAACAGGTGCATAAACTACTGTGATCCAAATCACTGTAAATATTAAGTAAGTTGAGAATTTAAATCGTTCTACAAATGCTCCTGTAATTAGAGCAGGAGTGATAATTGCAAACATCATTTGAAAAAGAACATCTACACCGCTTCCTCCAAATGACCCTTCTGAATCTAGGGGTTCCCATCTAATTCCGTCTAATCCTAAAACACTGAAATTGCCTATTAATCCTTCAATCAGTGGTGAGCCGCTGACATTTGGTCCATAGGCTAAAGAATACCCCCATAGTGTCCACACAATAGTGACGACACAGATTGTCATGAAGCTAAGCATAATCGTGTTGACTAAGCTTTTGACTCTAACTAGGCCTCCGTAAAAAAATGCTAGGCCAGGTGTCATAAAAAATACTAATGCAGATGCCGTCAGCATCCAAGCTGTATGTCCAGAATCCATTTTTAACTCCTGATATGCGATTTAATTTAAACGCATAGAATTTTCAAATGATTCTATGATTGAAAAGATGAGAAATATTAAAAATTTGTTACATATTTGTTACATAAATAGGGAGGATTTTTAAATCCTCCCTATTTACGAAGACCAAGAAGAAATTAAATTGCTTGTTCTCCGGTTTCTCCTGTTCTGACTCTGATGATGTCTGAAACTTCACTTATGAAAATTTTTCCATCTCCAATGTCTCCGCTATGGGTAGATTCAATGATCGCATTGACTACTTCATCTTTTTTATCATTAGAAATGATAGTTACTAATAAAGTTTTTGATACAGATGATCTAGTAGCAGTTTGGCTACCTCTACCGGTAATTATCTCTACTCCTTGTTGTTGTCCCTGACCAGTAATATTCTGGTAGTGAAATCCTGTTACACCAACTGATGTAAGAGCCTCAGTAACAGCGTTAACTCTTTCTGGTCTAAATATAGCTTCAATTTTTAACATTTTTCCCTCCATAAGGAAATTTTAATTTAATTGGCACCATCATTTACTACTGCTTGTTCACCATGTTCTGATAGATCTAATCCCTGGCTTTCTGATGATTCTGAGACTCTTAATCCCAGTCCTGGTATTTTATCTAATACAAATAAGATTGCAAAAGAAACTATGAATGAATATGCAAGTGTACCTCCAGCAGTATAAATTTGAATCCAAACTTGCTCAAAGCTTCCACCAACTACTCCTTTTACGCCTGCTATGCTTTCTACAGCAAAAATTCCAGTGGCAATACATCCCCAAATTCCACCAACACCATGAACAGCAAAGACGTCTAAGGCATCATCTAGATTAGTTCTGTGGATTAATTCGACAGCTAAGTAACAAATTATTCCTGCGCCTAAACCTATGGCTATTGCTCCCAATGCGTTAACGGCTCCAGCAGCTGGAGTAATAGCTACTAATCCTGCTACTGCTCCTGTAGCAACTCCCACAGCACTGATTTTCTTAGTTGCAAATAAACCTATTAATCCCCATGTAGTAGCAGCGGTACCTGCAGCAATTTGAGTCACTAACATTGCATTGACGGCAAAATCGTCAGCAGCTAATGCAGACCCTCCGTTGAATCCAAACCATCCAAACCAAAGTATTGAGGCACCTAAAACAACGAATGGAACATTGTTTGGCTGCAATCCTGGGTTAGCTCTTTTCCCTACTAATAATGCTGCCGCTACAGCTGCAGCTCCAGCATTAATATGAATTACTGTCCCACCAGCAAAGTCTAGTGCTCCAGCATCTCCTATCCATCCTCCACCCCATACCCAATGAGCGACTGGTGCATAAACTATAGTGATCCATATAACTGTAAATATTAGGTAAGTTGAAAATTTAAACCTTTCTACGAAAGCTCCTGTAATCAGAGCTGGTGTTATTATTGCGAACATCATTTGAAATAGAACATCATAGAGGGGGCTTATAGCGTCTTCTTCCCCGGACATCATTGCTACGCCATCAAGGCCCAGTAATGAAAAATCTCCAATGAAATTTTCTATTAATTCACCATTTCCATAAGCTAAAGAGTATCCCCATAAAGTCCACACTATGCTTACGACTCCAATAGTCATGAAGCTAAGCATAATAGTGTTAACTAGGCTTTTTGCCCTAACGAGACCTCCATAAAAAAATGCAAGCCCAGGCGTCATAAAAAATACTAATGCAGATGCTGTTAGCATCCATGCGGTATGTCCAGAGTCCATGATATTTCTCCTTTAATGATAAATCTGTACACATCTTATTGGCAGAAAATTAAATGTTGTTAAATATTTGTAAACTGCATGTAACAGTTGTGTTTCATACAAATCAATTGTTTTAACAAGTATTGACATTAGTAGGATTAGATAATAATATTTGGGAATGATTCTCATTCTCGAGAAACATATTGGTGGTTGATCCTACATGTGGAGGGTTTGGTATACCTCAATTCCCACTACATGTAGTGGTCAATGATTGACTTGAATGTACTACAAATAGTGCTTTCAAAGCTTTTTGTTCTAAAAAAATGCCAAAAAAGACTTGCATAAATATTTCTAGCATGCGTTAATATACTTTGGTGGACCAAAGTTGTTCCTAATAATTGTCGCAAGGAGTATAAAAATGGAAGCCTATTGCGTTAAATGTCGTCAAAAAGTGACTATCGATAATGCTGAGCAAGTTACATTGAAAAATGGGAGACCTGCTACGAAAGGTACTTGTTCTACAGGTTGTGGAACCAATGTTTTTAGAATTGGTAAAAGCAGCTAAATAGTCCGGGTGGTTCGTTAGAGCCACCCGTATCTTTTCAATAAACTACCACTTGCTTAAATCTATTCCGGAGTTTTTATATGGGTTTTAAATGTGGAATAGTTGGTCTTCCTAACGTTGGGAAGTCAACTTTGTTTAATGCCCTAACTAGTACTGCTGTTGCTCAAGCCGAAAATTACCCCTTTTGCACTATAGAGCCTAATATTGGTGAAGTTGCTATCCCCGATAGTCGTTTAGACAAGCTTTCTAATATTTCTAATTCACTAAATATAGTTCCCACTCGAATGACTTTTGTTGATATTGCAGGTCTCGTTAAAGGGGCTTCCAAAGGTGAAGGGTTAGGTAATCAATTTCTAGCTAATATACGAGAAATGGATGCTATAGCTTATGTTCTAAGGTGTTTTGAAGATCCTAATATTATTCATGTCGATGGAACTGTCGATCCAATTAATGATGCTGAAACTGTGGAAACTGAGTTGATGTTATCAGATCTAGAAAGTCTTGAAAGACGACTACCTGCTTTAGAGAAAAAATCCAAAAGTAATGATTCAGATTCAAAAGATCTTTTGAAATTAACTAAACTGTGTTTGGAAACTTTACAAAGAGGAAATCCTATTAGGTCAATCCCGTTTAAAGAAACAGATATTGAAATAATTAATTCACTTCAACTTTTAACTTCAAAACCTGTTTTATATGTATGTAATGTAGATGAAGCTTCCGCAGCATCTGGCAATCAATTTTCTCAAAAAGTTTTAGATCGTGCAAAATCTGAGGGTGCAAAATCTGTCATAATTTCTGCATCTATAGAATCTGAATTATCTCAACTAAATTTACAAGACCAATTGGAACTGCTTGAAGATTTGGGTTTGCAAGAGCCAGGATTAATTCGTGTAATTCATGCAGGGTATGAATTGCTGGGTCTAATGACTTATTTTACATCTGGTCCTAAAGAATCTAGAGCTTGGACTATTCCCAATAAGTCTACTGCTCCTAGAGCAGCAAGAGAAATTCATACAGACTTCGAGAAAGGCTTTATTCGTGCAGAAGTAATTTCTTATCATGACTATGTTGAATTTGGTGGAGAGAATAAATCTAGAGAATCGGGAAAGATGAGAGTAGAAGGAAAAGATTATATTGTCCAAGATGGAGATGTGATTTTATTTAGATTCAATGTATAAGTAAGTTGTAAAAAACATATACATGAAATACTATTCATGAATTCAAACTTCAGGTTAAATGATGAGTACTTTTTCCGCCTTTACAAATCGAAACTTTAGGTTTTGCTGGGCTTCAAACATATCGTTATACATTTCAAGATGGATGCAAATGACTACTTTGTCGTGGTTTGTATTTGATCAGACTGAATCAGCTTTTATGGTTAGTTTGATAGGCTTTTTTGGCTTGGCACCATTAATGTTTTTTGGTTTATTCGGAGGAGTAATTGCAGATTTTTTTAATAAAAAAATCTTAATAATTGTAAGTCAAATCATTACTTTTTCCGGAGCATTGGCAATGACATTTTTACTTTTGTTTGATTTGTTACAACTTTGGCATGTGTATGTTGCAATATTTATTCCTGGAATTAGCTGGGCATTAGATATGCCCTCAAGAAGAGCACTAGTAATGGATATTTTAGGATCAAATAGGATCACTAATGGGATTTCGTTAGATGCTGTAGGAATGCATACTAGCAAAATGATTGGCCCTGCTACGGCTGGTGCATTAATAGCATATACAGGAGTAATAGGTGCCTACATTTTTATGACAGTCATAATTTTAATTGGTACGGTTTCTATTATGCAAGTGAATTTAAATCATGATGAATTTGATCAAAAATCTCAAAAACATTTTTCTTTGTTGAGCGGACTCAAATTCTTTTTTACAGAGCTACGTGAAGCTTTTCAATACGCTTTAAATAATCAAACAATTTTTGCAGTATTAGTAATTACATTTTTCATGAATTTATTACTTTTCCCTTATATGCAAATGGTTTCTGTGATTTCAAGAGAAGTATTATCCGTAGGTCCTTTGTTAATGGGGATATTAATGGCTAGTGATGGTTTTGGTGCCTTAATAGGATCTACTGGTTTAGCTTCGAAATCTAAAATAGAATTCCACGGTAGATACTATTTGTATGGGTCTATTCTATCTTTATCAGGGTTGTTGTTATTTGGTATTTCCGAAGTTTATTTTATATCTATGATGTTACTTTTTGCTTTAGGTTTAGGAACTTCTGGGTTTGGAACTATGCAATCGGTAATTGTTTTATTAGTTTCGAAAAAGGAGTTTAGGGGTAGGTGTATGGGTCTTGTAACATTGTGTATAGGGGCAGCTCCTATTGGATCGATAATTTTAGGGTTGTCATCTGAAATGTTTAGCACTTCTAATGCCCTAGTAATAAATTCTATTTTGGGATTAATATTAGTGATAATTTCAGGTTATAAAATGACATCTATTAGAAGTAAAATAATATCTGACAATTAAATTCCCATGACATGATATCCCGTATCAACATGAATCACTTCTCCTGTCACTCCACTAGACATGTCACTACATAAATATAGGGCTGTAGTTGCAACTTCATCATGAGTGATATTTCTTCTCAAAGGAGCTCTTTCAGAGTGAGCGGACTTCATATCACGATATCCACTAATTACTCTAGAAGAAAGTGTATCTAAAGGCCCTGCAGAAATGGCATTAATTCTGATATTATCGGGTCCCAAGTCATTTGCAATTTGTCTTACTTCATTTTCTAAAGCAGCTTTTGCTGTACTCATGACATTGTATCCAGGGAAAACTTTTTCTGCTGCCATAAAAGACATTGTAATAATAGTACCTTTTTCATTCATCATTTTTGCGGCATTTCTAGTAATAGAAATTAATGAATAAGCACTTATGTCTAAAGCTATTTGAAAACCTTCTCTGTCTGTATCAACAAATCTGCCTCCCAAATCTTCCTTTTGAGCAAAAGCGATTGAATGAACTAATATATCGATGTTGCCGTGAATTTTTTGGATTTCATTAAAACATTTTTCAACATTTTCTTCTTTGCTTACATCACATTCTATTAAAGTAACATCTGAGAGCTCCGATGTTAGTTTTGTGACTGAATCTTTAACTCTTTCGTTTTGATATGCCGAAATGATTGTAGCTCCGGCTTCATTGAGTCTTTTAGAAATTGACCAAGCAATACTCCTCTGATTGGCAATTCCAAACACTACTGCTTTTTTACCTGAAAGATCTAATGTGTACATAAATTCCTCTTTAATAATATGATTGATCGATTTTATGATTTACAAGAAATTTCAGCAAGCAAATTCAAGACTAACTGCATGTTAGTGATAAAATCTATTTTGCTATGGGGATTCGTCTAGTGGTAGGACGACAGACTCTGACTCTGTAAGCATAGGTTCGAATCCTATATCCCCAGCCAAAAAATTTAGGCCCCATCGTCTAGCGGTCCAGGACGTCGCCCTCTCAAGGCGGAGATCGCGGGTTCGAATCCCGCTGGGGTCACCATTAAACGTTAATTGAATCTAAATCTGATGACGATATCCCTCTTCCTACTCCAACATAATTAAACCCAATATTTTTTATAATTTCAGGGTTTAGGGAATTTCGGCCGTCAAAAAGAATTTTTGGTTCTGCCATTGAAGTAAAAATTTGTTCCCAATTGGTATTTAATATTGAATCCCATGGGGTCATAAATAAAATTATATTTTTATTTTGAGATAAATTATTTATAGAAGTTTCAAATTTTACAGATGTGCCTAATTTTTCTGCACTTTTTTGATTTGAAATAGGATCAAAACATGAAACTTGGCACCCTAAGCTAGATAAGGTTTGAGCTATTTTAATTGATGGAGACTCTCTAATATCATCTGTATTAGGTTTAAATGACATGCCAAGAATTCCTACTTTGACTTGATTCATGTCTTGGAAGACATTTTGAATAATTCGTACTGGAATTTGAGATTGGTTTTCGTTTACTTCAAGGACTGATGATAGTAAGTGAGATTTGAATCCATAATTAGATGCTAGAGATGTGAATGCTCGAGTTTCTTTTGGAAGGCAAGAACCACCAAAGCCTACTCCTGCGTTTAAAAACGATTTTCCAATTCGGTGGTCAAGACCTAATCCTTCTTTTACATCATCTACATCAGCTGACCATGCCTCACAAAATGAAGCCATTTCATTAATGAATGAAATTTTAGTTGCTAAAAATGCATTACTTGCAAACTTGATCATTTCTGCAGTGATTATTTTAGTTCGAATGATTGGAGAATTTATACCTGAATGTAGTTGAACTACTTTTTCTACTGCGTTTGAGTTATTCCCTCCAATTATAATTCTGTCAGGAGTGAAGAAGTCTTTGACGGCTTCCCCTTCTTTAAGAAATTCTGGGCACGAAATATAACTAATGTTTTGATTCTCGCAAAATTTTGATTCAATCAAATCACCCGTACCTGGTTGTACGGTACTTCGCATTAATAAAATAGAGTTATTACTTAAATGTTTTGT
>CAJWPE010000025.1 GCA_913045625.1 uncultured Chloroflexota bacterium
GGGGATGGTACTTTATCTGTTCAATTAGCAAAATTGGTATACAGAGGAGACTTGCAAGCTTTTGATGAAAATAAAAACAATCTGACTGCAACCAGGCAAAAGTTTAAAAATTCTAGATTAACTAATGTTAAAGCTAAAGAAATCAAAGATAGCCATCTTCCCATAAAAGATCAAACTATTGATTTAGCAACCTTGTCATATTTAAGCGATAGGGTTGAAGATCCTAAAAAGATTATTGCTGAAGCAGTTCGGGCTTTAAGGCCTAGTGGATGGATTGTGATAATTGACAGAGAAGTGGATATTTCAAAACTCTCTGTTTCAGTAGAAAATTATAAAAAAATTGCAGATAAATTAAAATTAAAATTCAATATGAAACACAATTTGTCTGATGAAGACTATCTACTCACTTTTACTTTTAGGAAATAAATAAATGCTTACTAAGCGAATTATTCCCTGTTTAGATGTTGATCAAGGTCGCGTAGTTAAAGGAGTGAGTTTTGTTAATTTACGTGATGCAGGAAACCCTGTTGAATTGGCTAGATTTTATGATCAAGAAGGAGCTGATGAATTAGTTTTTCTTGATATAACTGCTTCATCTGACAATCGAAATATTATGAAGAATGTAGTTCAATCTGTTTCAGAACAAGTTTTTATTCCTTTAACTGTAGGTGGGGGGATAAGAACTAGGGAAGATATTCGAGCAATGCTTGAATCTGGAGCTGATAAAGTTTCTTTGAATTCAGCTGTATTATCAAATCCTGAAATTATTTACCAATCTGCTGATTTTTTTGGATCACAATGTATCGTTTCTGCAATCGATGCAAAAAAAATTAATAATAATTCTATGTTCTCAGACCACAAAATTTCTGAAGAATATTCTATAGATTCTTCTACAAAATGGGAGGTGTATTCTCATGGAGGTAGAAAGCCTACTGGAATTGATGTAGTTAAGTGGGCTAAGTATGTGGCTAAAATGGGAGCAGGTGAAATCCTACTGACAAGCATGGATAGAGATGGGCAAGAATCTGGTTACGATATTGAGTTATTAAGAGAAGTATCTAATCAAATTTCAATTCCTGTAATTGCTAGTGGTGGAGCTGGTAAAATGGATCATTTTAAACAAGCAATTGAGCTTGGGAAAGCAGACGCTGTTCTTGCAGCTAGTACATTTCATTTTGGAACTTTTTCTATTAATCAAGTGAAGAAATATTTAGATGATCAACATATCCCAATCAGAAAAACTTACTAGGAGAAAATGATGACTAATAAAATTCAATTAGATCAAAATGGATTAGTGCCTGCAATAGCACAACATGCTGAGACTTCTGAAGTGTTGATGATGGGATATATGAATCCAGGTTCTCTTAATAGAACACTAGAGAGTGGAGAGGTGTGGTTCTACAGTCGAAGTCGTTCTGATCTATGGCATAAAGGAGAAATATCAGGAAACTTTCTTAGAACAAAAGAAATTATTGCTGATTGTGATGGGGATACTTTGCTTTTGAAAGTCATTCCTGATGGACCTGCTTGCCATACAGGAGAAAAGTCTTGTTTCTATACAAAATTATCCAACTACGAGTTTGTTGATTTTGATCAAGGATCTAATGTGATTGAAGAGCTTTTTGCAGTGATTCAAGATCGAAAGTTAAACCCATCAAATGAATCTTACACGACAAAACTTTTATCAGATGGTGTAGAAAGAATTGCCCAGAAAATTATAGAAGAAGCTGGTGAAGTTGCCATTGCAGCAGTAACTAGAGATGAGAATGAAACTGCTGAAGAGATTTCAGATTTGTTGTATCACACACTAGTTTTATTGTCAGAAATGGAAATCAATCCTGAAAAAGTCTGGCAAGTATTACGAAATAGAAGAGGCTGAAGTATTTTTGTCAGCTTCTATCGCTGATTGCATGGCTATAATTGCAACCTCGATTTGGTCATCATCGGGTTGTCTAGTAGTCAACGATTGAAGCCATAAGCTTGGTGCAGCAATTGCCTGCATAATTAAATTATTTTGATAAATACTGCTGAGTCTTATAAATTCATAGCTTAGGCTCGCGATAAATGGGACCAAAACAATTCTAGAGCCTACTACTAAAATTAGAGATTGGCGTGGAATCAATATGAATACTAGTACTGCAATCAGCATAATTGTTAATAGAAATGCCGTGCCGCATCTAGGGTGTGCAGTAGGATATTTTTTGATATTAGGAAGATTTAATTCAAGGTTGTTTTCTTGAGCATGTACTGTCATATGTTCTGCTCCGTGATACATGAACACTCTTTTAATATCTGGCATTAATCCAATTACATAAATATATCCAATAAAAATTAGTAATCTAACAATTCCTTCAATAATATTACTTAAAATATTTGATCCTAAAAGTCCTTCAAATGGTGTACTAATTAATAATGGCAACATGAAAAAAAGGCCAATAGCTAATGTAAATGAAATTAATATCATAAGTACTATAGAAGCTTTATTTGGGTCACTGTTTTCTTCTTCCATTGCTACTGCAGATGAAAAATTTAGTGCATTCATGCCTATAATCAATGTTTCAATCAAGGCAATGATTCCTCTAATTAAAGGAGTTTTTCTGTATTTTGAACGAAAAATATTTGCAATTGGTTTGATTTGTGTTTTTACTTCGCCAGATGGGGACCTAACAGCTACAGAAACATTGCTTTGTCCACGAATCATTACACCTTCTAGAACAGCTTGACCGCCATATGTAGGTGCATTGTTTGAACTCACGTGTACTCGATCTAGGAGTTTAGATTATATCGTCGACGTAATCTTTCTACTCTACCTTCAGTATCTACAATTCTTTGTTCTCCTGTAAAAAAAGGATGACAAGTTGAACAGATTTCAATTTTTAATTCTTGTTGAGTTGCACCAGTTGTAAATGTGTCTCCACATGAGCAAATCACTTTAGCATCAGGAAAGTACTTGGGATGGATGTCAGGTTTCATACTATTGGGCTCCTGGGTAAACGCTTGCATGTTTTTTACCGTTAGAAAAATATTCATATTTCACACTTCCGTCAATTAACGAGTACAAAGTATGATCTCTACCAATGCCAACATTGTTTCCTGGTCGTATTTTAGTACCTCTTTGTCTTACTAAAATTGATCCTGCAGGAACAATTTGGGTGTCGTATATTTTGATACCCAATCTTTTAGATTTGCTGTCTCTACCATTTCTGGTACTTCCGCCACCTTTTTTGTGAGCCATCTGTTTATTGTCCTCTTAATGCTTTTATAAAGTAATTTCTGTTACTTTTAAATCTGTAAAAGTTTGCCTGTGTCCATTTTTTTTGCGATATCTAGTTTTCGCTTTGTACTTGAAAACTATTACTTTTTTGTCTTTACCTTTATTTACTACTTCCGCAGTGACTTCAGCACCTTCTATTGAAGGTTTGCCAATTGTTACTTCTCCATCTTTTGAAATCAACCTGACATCATTTAAAGTTATAGTGTCACCCTGATCTCCAGCAAGTGACTCTACTCTAATAGTATCTCCACTTTTCACTCTATATTGTTTTCCGCCAGTTTGAACAATTGCAAAATCTGTCATTTTTTTCCCTCAGACAAATAATTTTATATTTGTATCTGTGTTTAGTCAATGAAATGACATTGATTATATAAACATTTTGATTGGTTTTAAAATGTTTTCTTGGTGCATAAATTCGGCTATTCCGAAAAAAATATTGTTTTGATCAAAAACTTTGATTAGTTGATTGTTAGATATAGAAGAATTGTGAACTATTTTTTGACCGTATTTTAATTTGATACTTTCTTGTTCCGTTAATTGCTTTTTCTCCATATGGCTTAAAACACTATCAAAATTTGTAATTAGATTAGAATAATTTTCTTGTTTAAGTTCTTCCTTGAGTGTATTTAATGAAATAGAATTTTCAATTTTCATATCACCTGATTGAATTCTATTTAAAGACTTTAAATACGCACCTGTACCTATTTTTTTTCCAAAATCATTCGCAAAAGACCTGACATAGAATCCTTTAGAACATTTGATTTTTATAGTTAAATAAGGAGGATTAAAACTTTCTAAATCAAGCATGATGATTTGCACTTGTCTTGATGGAATTTCAACATGAATTCCACGTCTTGCTAATTGATACATTGGAACACCATTTTTTTTAATTGCACTAAAAATAGGTGGTGTTTGATCAATGATTCCTAAAAATTTTTCCAACTCTTTTTCAACATAAGATTTTTCAATGTGGCCATATGGTTCTTCATTAGAGAAATTTCCTTCAGCATCATAAGTGTTTGTACTTTTTCCAATTTCAATTTCTGCTATATATGTTTTTGAATCATTTAACAGATATTCTAAAAGTCTTGTAGCATTACCGATAGCTATTGGTAATACTCCAGTAGCAAGTGGGTCTAACGTTCCTCCGTGACCAATTTTTTTAGATTTAATTTCTTTTCTTAGTTCTCTCACTACATCCATTGAAGTGATTCCAATGGGTTTATCAATATTAAAAAAGCCATGAGGCAGTTGTGGTAGATTTGAATTCATTATGTGGTTTCATGCTTAGATAAATCAATTGAGTCTAATAGGCTCATGATTTTTTCAGCTTGATCTAAAGATTGATCTAATTTAAATTGGATGGAGGGAATGTATTTAAGATTAAGGTTTTTTCTTAGTTGATTTTGTATGAAACCTGAAGCTGACCTGAGACCTTTTAATGCATTCTTTTGTGCTTTTTCATCGCCAATCACAGAAAAATATACAGTTGAATTTTGTAAATTTCTAGATGTTTTAATATCTACTATAGATACAAAATCGTTGATTCTAGGGTCTTTAACTTGTCGATGAATTAAATCGCTGATTTCTTTTTTTAGCAACGAATTTACGCTGTTAATTCTATCTGACATGTAAATTAATTGATTTGAACACTAGTATATGCTTCTAAAACATCATCTTCTTCAAAATCATCAAATCCATCCAAACTGATCCCACCTTCAAAACCAGTAGCAACTTCTCTTACATCATCTTTAAAGTGTTTTAGGCTTGTTAGGTTTCCTACAAAAATTTCTGATCCTTTTCGGAAAACATGAATACTTGCATCTCTGATTAATTTACCGTCTGAAACGTAAATGCCTGCTATTCTTTTATGCCTACCCAAATTAAATATTGCTCTTACAGAAGCTCTACCTATTAATTGTTCTTCAAATTCTGGTTCTAGCATTCCGGCTAACGCTTTTTCAATATCTTCTACTAGGTGATAAATGACATCATATTTTCTGATTTCAATACTTTCTTGTTTTGCTAAAGAATCCGCACCTATTTCTGTTGTAGAATTGAATCCTATTATGATAGCTTGTGAAGCAACCGCTAACAGAATATCTCTTTCAGAGATTCCTCCACTTGCAATGTGAATAATATTTACTTTTGAGTCGCTACTGTTTAAATTTTCTAATGCATTTTTAATGGCATCTATGCTTCCCTGTACATCGGTTTTAATGATTAGGTCTACTTGTCTTATTTCGCCTGGTTGACTTCTCATATGAACATCTTGAAGTGTAATAGATTCTTGTCTTTGCAATACCTTTTGATTTTCTACCAATTTTTTAGCTTCTTTTTCGTTTTCCACTACTTCAAAAAGAATCCCAGCTTCAGGTACGTCATTTAGCCCCATGATTTCCACTGGAGATGAAGGGTTAGCAGTTTTAATTCTTTGACCTTGATCATCAAACATCGCTCTTATGCGACCAAAATGTGCACCCATGACTATCGCATCACCTTGTTTTAGTGTCCCTGTTTGAATAAGTATAGTTGCAACTGGACCTCGACTTTTTTCTAATCGCGCTTCTACAACTACTCCCTTAGCGATCCTATGGGGGTTAGCTTTTAATTCACTTAATTCAGCAACTATTTGAAGATTTTCTAGTAAGTCACTAATACCTTCACCTGTAATCCCTGATATAGGAATTGCTATAGTATCTCCTCCCCAAGCTTCAACTAGCAGGTTATGTTCAGATAATTGTCTGTAAACTTTATCTATGTCAGAGTTGGGTATATCTATCTTAGTAACAGCAACAATTATTGGAACATTTGCAGCACGTACATGATCTAACGCTTCAATAGTTTGTGGCATCATTCCATCATCAGAAGCAATTACCAAAATAGCAATGTCGGTGACTTGTGCTCCTCTTGCTCTCATGGCTGTAAAAGCTTCGTGACCGGGAGTGTCTAAAAATGTAATAAGTTTGTCATTATGATTAATTTGGTATGCCCCAATATGTTGAGTGATTCCTCCGGCTTCTCTATCAACAACATTCGTTGCTCTGATTTTATCTAAAAGAGTTGTTTTGCCATGGTCCACATGCCCTAATATTGTGACTATTGGAGGACGTTCTAATAATTGATCTGGGTCTTCTTCTGAGGTGTTTAATGTGATAGAAGTAATTGCTTGACTGTTAGGATCATTAAGATCAGTTTTGTATCCATAAACCTGAGATACTATCGAAGCTAGTTCGTATTCGATCACATCGTTGACAGCAAACATGTAACCACCGCGCATTAATTCTTTGACAATTTCTATAGGATTTATATCTAGTAATTCTGAAAGGTCTGATACCGATATAGCGGGGGGTAGATTTAATTTTTTTATTATACCGTCTGGAGAAGATTTAGTATTCATATTGACCTTTCAATGACTAAATTAACATTTCAATTCCTTTGATAATGAATATTAACGTCTTTTTTTGTTTCGATTGTTATTTTTTGTAGATTTTGTTGCTCTACGTGAGGATACTCCTCCACGTAAATCTTCAATGTCTTCTGCAAATCTAATTGGCCCAGAGCCTGACTCTTGTTTCATTCCAGCTCTATGAATTGACCAAATATCTTCAGGAAGATCAGAAATTTCTTTGCCTTCTGATTCCACTTCAATTTCACTGGCTTCTTCTTCTAGTAACAATAATTCTTCTTCTGCAGATAAGGATTCGTTTTCTTCTACTTCATCTTCTTGTACTTCATTTTCTTGTGCTTCATCTTCAGCAATTAATGCTAATAATTCTTGTTCTTCTTGATCTATAATTTCTTGAGGTGTAACGACGTTTTCGGCATCAGTTTTTATCTGATCATCAACTACTTTCTCTGTAGAATCGATGGGAATTTCAATAACTTCTGGATCAGGCATTTCAGATAGATCTACATCCATGTCACTTTTGATGTCAACAGTCCATCCAGATAATTTGGCAGCTAACCTAGCATTCTGGCCTTCTTTTCCAATAGCTAAAGACAGATGTCGATCAGGGACTATAGCTACCGCTGTGCCATTTTCTGGGTTTACATCAACTCTTAAAACTTGTGATGGGCTTAATGCGTTTTGAATGAATTTGTTGGGATCTTTATCCCACTCTAAGATGTCGATTTTTTCTCCTTGAAGTTCGTTTACAATACTTTGAATTCGAACCCCTCTTAATCCAACACATGAACCTACAGGATCAACACCTTGCTGTTTTGCCCTTACAGCAACTTTACTTCTAGAGCCACTTTCTCTAGAAACAGCTACGATTTCAACTGATCCACTATATATTTCGGGAACTTCTTGTTCAAATAGTCGAATTAATAAATCTTCTGAAGATCTAGAAACAATTAACTCAGGACCTTTTGTAGAATCCTGATCTATTGCCCTAAGGACAACTTTGATTTTAGCTCCTTGCCGATATCTTTCTGAATTAACTTGTTGGCTAGTAGGCATAATTGCTTCAGCTCGACCTGTATCTACTACAATTTTTCCTGGTTCAATTCTTTGGATTGTGGCAGTGAAGATTTCACCTTCCCTACCTTCATATTCAGCAAGAACTAATTCTTTTTCAGCCTCTCTTAATCGCTGTAGTACTACTTGTTTAGCAGTTTGGGCAGCTATTCTTCCAGCACTATTGGGAATGTTCTGTGTTCTGATAGTATCGCCGATTTCAGAGTTTGGGTTGAATTCTTTTCTAGCGTCTTCAACAGTGATTTCTTGAAGTGGATCTTCAACTACCTCTACGACAGTCTTGATAACGTCTACTTGAATATCCCCTGATGCAGTATCTAATCTGACAGATATGTTGTGGCCTTCAGTTACGCTATCCTTTTTGAATGCAGAAACCAGTGCGGCTTCTATTGCAGACATTACTTTTTCTCTGGGCAGACCTCTTTCGGCAGCGAGCTGAGTTAACGCAACAAGAAAATCACTTTTCATCTCGACTGCCTCCGTTTTAGTATATAAATTATTTCATATAAAAAATAAAGTGGGCTTAACCCACTTCTTTTAACAAAATAAACTGTCGATGTAGTATAGCATTTGTGTTACTGGTAAACAATATATGAGATAGGTTGTTAGGAGTCCTTATAGATTGATTAGTAGAGCTTTGATTTCAGCTTTGTTTTTAATGATATTTTTACTTTCTTTTTCATGTATTAAGAATGATTCTGACAGTATTCATATTTCGGCTGCAGCAAGTTTGAAAGATGTTTTAGATGAGTTGATATTGATGTATGAAACTAAATATGATGAAGATATTATTATTAATTATGCAGGATCTTATACACTTTCTTTTCAAATTAATCAGGGAATGAAATCAGATATTTTTATTCCTGCAGGTATTTCTCCGATTAATAAACTTGAGGATCAGCAATTTGATCAAAAACGTTTTTTGTCAAATAAAATAGTATTGATTTCCAATAAAAATATAGACATACCTGATTGGGATTATCAACACTTGAAAAGTTTTAATAGGGTGGCAGTAGCAGATCCTGTATTTTCTCCTGCAGGTGAATATTCTTTAGATGCTATTAATAGTTTGGATAATGCTTCTGAGTTAATTAATCACTTGGTATTCACCAAAGATGTGTCTGCTGCTTTATTGTATGTAAAAAAAGGCTTGGCCGATATAGGTATAGTTTACTTATCAGACTCAATTGAAGATCCTCAAATATTTATACACGATGTCATTCCTGAAGATTCTTATTCTCGAATTGAGTATCCGATTGTAACTTTTTCAAATATGTCAAATAAAACGAAACATTTTTTAGAGTTTTTAATTCAAAAAAAATCCATCACAAAAATTAAAGAAAAAGGTTTTGTGATGGATGACTAATAAGTGGGTATAGCATGTTAGTGAATGTAGTTTTATTGACTGTTCAAGTTGCTGTGGTTGCTACAGCAATTAATTTGCCTTTATCTCTAATTATTGCTAATTATCAAGATAAATTATCTGTAAAATTTAAATTTATCGTAGATATTTTAATTTCATTGCCTTTAGCTCTTCCTCCAGTGGTGACAGGATATTTTTTATTGATAATTTTATCTCCTAGTGGGATCGTAGGAGATCTTTTTTTTAGACTTTTTGGTTTTGATATTGTGTTTACATGGATAGCTGCTTCCATTGCTGCTGCGTTAGTTTCGTTTCCACTAATAGTACGTCCTATAATGCTTTCTTTTTCTAACATTGATGCTGATTTAATTAATTCAGCTAGATCTTTGGGAGCGAATAAGTTTCAATCTTTTTATAAAATTAAATTGAAGTTAGCATTTCCTGGGATTTTGGCAGGGATAATTTTGGGATTTACAAGATCATTAGGCGAATTTGGCGCTACCATTATGGTTGCTGGAAATATTCCTGGAAAGACCCAGACATTACCTTTAGCTATTTACACTAATGTGCAAATAGGTGATGAGCCCAAGGTTTATTTATTGGTTGGACTGTCTATTGGATTGGCTTTAGTTTCTTTGGGATTATACAACTTAATTTTGTACAGAGATAAAAATTCCAATAAGGAAATTTAACTATTATGCATTCTTTCAAAATTAAAATGTCTAAAAAAATTGGAAGTTTTTTATTGAATATATTTATTCAAGAGGAAGCAAATGTTCTCGGACTGTATGGTGTTTCGGGGAGTGGTAAAACTACTTTGTTAAATTGTATAGCAGGGTTTAAGCAACCAGATAGTGGGAAAATTGAAATCGATAATCAGATTTTTTTTGATGGATCTGAAAATACTAATATGTTGATTGAAAAAAGAAGATTAGGATATGTTTCTCAATTTTCAACTTTGTTTCCAAACATGTCAGTAAATCAAAATATTTCATTTGGGTTTGATCATACCCCTAAAAACGATAGAATTTACTCTCCTTCAGAAATCACTTCATTTTTGGGGATTACTCACTTAATAGAAAGAAATATACATGGGTTGTCTGGTGGAGAAAAACAGCTTGTTTCATTAGCTAGAGCTATAGCAAGTTCTCCGAAAGGGCTATTGTTAGATGAACCTTTGTCTTCATTAGATTCTAGATCAAAGATAGGGTTAATTCAGAAATTAAGGTTAGTTAACACAGAATTAAATATACCTATTTTATATGTTTCGCATTCTCCTAGCGAAATAATGTCTTTATGCGACCAAGTTTCAATTATTTCAAATGGCACTATTATCAATTCTGGGAAATCCTCTATTATTTTTAATTATGATGACTTAAATGATATTGATTTAGAGAATTTTTTTGAATGTGAAGTGATAGATTCTTCAAATTTAAAACTTGGTGATCAAAACATTGTTGTTTCAAACAAAAATCTGGACAATCAAAAGCGTGTAGGTATATCTATTAACAGTTCAGATATTATTGTAAGTACTAATCATCCATCTGGGATAAGTGCCCAAAATGTTTTTTACGGGAAATTAATCGATTATTTCATATCAGATCAGAGTGTTTTAATATTAAGTAATGTGGGTGAAGAAATTTGGTCCAAAATCACTTTAGATTCATTTAAAAGGCTCAAATTATCTAAAGGTTCTGATATGTATTTGATTATAAAATCGAGCAATATTAATTTTCAAAACTAAACTAATATTTCATTATTTAACTTAATTATTTTTCCAGATTTAAATATTGTATGAACATTGTGCATATCCTCAATATTTATTGATGGGTCACCTTGCACAATTACTAAATCTGCTTGTTTACCCACTGATATACTTCCTATTAGATTCTGAAGTCCCAAACATTCTGCCGAAGTGAATGTTGAAGTTTTAATAGCGTCTAAACATGAAATGCCCATTTTGTTTACCATGACTTCTGGAATATAAGCGAAATCATTAAAATGTGCATTCACCATTCCAGAATCCATTCCTGACACAAATTTGATGCCTTTATCCCACATGTTTCTGAGAATTTCATATCTTTTGGAGGGGTCTCTTTTTAATGGCATTCCTCTTAATTGGCTTAAGTAACTAAGAGCCAAAGTAGGGTCTACATAAATCCCTTCGTTAGCAATTTGATCAGCAATTTCAGGTTGATAATCATAAAATTCATCGTTATTTTCTGAAGCTATCCAAGAACAGTGAATCAGGTTGTCTACTTTTGCGTTTGTGCAATTTATGATTCCTTTAGTTGCATGACAATGTGTTGCAACCTTAAGCCCCAAGCTGTGAGCCTCTTCTACTGCAATTTCGATGATTTCTTGGGAATATTGGGGTTCATGGATATTTGTATTCGGAGTAAAGTTTCCTCCAGTTGCAATGATTTTGATCCATTGAGCACCAGATTTTGATAGGAATCTAATTGATTCAACAACCTCATCATTGGTATCTGATTCAATACCAAACATATTGCAATGTCCTCCAGTGGTTGTGATGGGACTACCTGAAGGTATCAGGTTAGGTCCAATAATGATTTCGGAATCAATTGCTTTTTTGATAGGGAAAATTACATTATTTTTACTTCCTAGATCTCTCATTGTAGTTACACCAGAAAGTAAAGCTTCTCTAGCAGCTTTAGTTGCTCGAATAATTAAAGTTTCATCTGTGTCATTGATTGAGTCATAGTACGCATCTTTTTCTGAACTAACATGGATATGTGAGTGCATTTCGATGAAACCAGGCAACAATGTGGAATTAGTAGCTTTAATCTTTTGGTAAGAGGAATATTGATCATCATTATAGGTTTCATTGGGAGAAATTTTAACTATTTTATCTTTTTCAATCACAACAAAATGATCATTGATTATTGAGTCTTTTTCAGGGTCAATGATTTTGTCCACAAAAATTACAGTATTCATAATTCCTCCAAAACTGTAGAAAGTTATGTGTATACTAACCTGAATACAAACAATAAGGTAGAAGACATGTTGTGGGAAAAAAATCAGTTTGGTGGAGTGGTTATAGATCCTGAATCATTATCTATTGATACCAATGTTTTTTATACTGATTTGAAACAACTTATAGATGATTGGAGATCTGATTCAGTTAAATTAGTTTGGCTTAAAATCAATACAGAATTTTTTAGTAATATAGTTTTTGCTTCTCAATTAGGGTTTTTAATGCATCATGCATATGAAGATTATGTCATGATGACATTGGCAATTGAAGAAAATACTTTTATCCCTCCATATTCTACTCATTACATCGGAGTTGGCGGAGTTGTGATAAATGATCGTAATGAAATACTAGTTGTGTCAGAAAAATATAGATCTTCAGCCAAGCCATCGTATAAATTGCCCGGTGGCGCTTTGGTGCAAGGGGAGCATATTTCTCTAGCAGCTGTTAGAGAAGTTTTTGAAGAAACAGGAATAAATACTGAATTTCAAAAACTCTCGTTTTTTCGACATTGGCATGGATATAGATATGGTAAGTCAGATATATATTTTGTGGCTTTATTAAATCCACTTGATTATGAAATTCATAAACAAGAAGAAGAAATTGCGGAATGTATATGGATGGACCTTGAATTTTTTTTGAATTCACCTGAAATTCATGATTTTAACAAAAGAATAGTTCAATCTACATTAAATTCTCAGGGATTACAGCTTACACAGATTCAGGGATATGGTTCAGAGGATTTGTTTGAATTTTTTTCTACTTAAAAATTGACACCTATATAGGATGGACAGTAGAATTTTAACCTTGGAAGTGAGGAATTAATGCCTAAGAGAACATATCAACCTAAAAACAGACGCAGAATGAGAGTTCATGGGTTTAGATCCAGAATGAGTACAAAAAATGGAAGAAATGTACTTAAGAGACGGATGTTTAAAGGTCGACATAAACTTACAGTTTAGTTAATCTTATTCCTGTGTCAACTGGATTATTGGGATTGAATAAACAAAATAAATTATTAAAAACTAAAGATTTTCATAATGTGAGAAAGACTGGACGAAGTTGGTCAGATCAGACTTTAGTTTTAGTAGTTTCAAAGCGTGAATTATCTCTCTTGGAAGATAATTCTCGGGTTGGGTTTATAGTATCCAATAAAATTGGGAATGCTGTTGTAAGAAATAAATGTAAAAGAAGATTAAGAGAGCTTGTTTCAAAGATAGAGATCTTGAATGGGTTTGATTTGGTATTGATAGCTAGAAAATCTATAGTTTCATCTAGATATGATGAAATTCAAGCTTCGGTGTTATCCTTATTATCTAGAGCTAAGTTAATTAAATCTACGACAATTAATGTTGATAGTTATTAAAGTATAAAGTTATGAAATTATTACTATTGATTATAGTTATATACCAAAAGTCAATATCTCCATTTTTACCCAGTGTTTGTAGACATATGCCTACTTGCTCAAATTATTCATACGAAGCATTGGAAAAATATGGTTTGATTAAAGGTTTAATTCTTACTATTAGAAGGTTGTTAAAATGTCGTCCAATGGGTACTAGTGGTTATGATCCTGTTCCATAAGAGAAAATATAATGCGATCTAATCATAAAAATTTTTTTATTACTGCTGTTTTTTTTATGTTGTCATTAGGATTCATAGGTTGTACAGGTTTAACTACTGCAGAAGGGTGGGGTAGCCCTTTGATTCACGGTAATAAATTGATTGCTGCAACTATGGATGATCAGATCGTTTTTTTAAATCTAGATACTGGTAATTCCGTAGCAAATCATATTGATATTAGATACTCAGATAGTGAAATGAAAAGAGCAATTTACGGTCAACCTGTTTCCTTACAATTATATTATGAGGGATCTAATACCTTATCTGAAGAATTAATTTTTGTTGCTACCTATAATGGCTCACTTCATTCAATTTTAGAATATTCTGATAATGACTATGAAATTGTCGAATCAGAAAAAATAACAGACGCACAGATTATTGGTGGGATTCTTGCAGATAATAATAAAATTTATGTAGGAACAACTGATGGTAATTTATATTCATTTAAAATTTCATTGCAGAGTAATGATCGAGGGAACCCGGAAGTTTCGTTTGAAGACGATTGGAAAATCTCTTTTGATGGAGGTATTTGGTCTACGCCATCATTGCATAATGAAAATTTAATATTAACAACACTTGATGGGCAAGTTCATTCAATTGATTTAGAAGGTCAGATTAACTGGAGTAAAAAGTTTGACTCTGCAATTTCATCCTCTCCATTAGTAATTGATCAACAAATACTATTTGGTGGATTTGATAGTAATTTTTATTCACTTGATGTAAATACTGGAGAGACAAATTGGACTTTTAGTGATGCTAAAAACTGGTATTGGGCTACACCTATTCAGTCTGATGGAATTATTTTTGCTCCTTCACTAGACGGATATATGTACGCGTTAGACATCGACTCAGGTAGAAAAAAATGGGAATTTCAAACTGGAGAAGCTATCGTTGGATCTCCATTGATTATTGATGATTTAATAGTTACAGGGTCTAAAGATGGTTCTATATATGTGGCGGAATTAAAATCAGGTGAAATTTTAGGTCAATGTAATATTGATGAAAAAATTGAATCGAATATCATTTCTGATCCAAATTTTCCTGGAGTAATATATTTTAGTGCTAGAGACCATTCGATAAGGGCATTGAAAATTAAATCAAATGGGAATCCTGATGAATATTGGGAAGCACCGTATTTTTCGGATAAACTAAAAGACGATAAATTAGCTCAACCAACTGATTGGGCTCCAAATTGTTGAGGTAGCTGTGGAATTTATTGGACAAATATGGAATTCAATTTTAATTCAGCCTATGGTGAATTCACTTGTGCTGCTATACAGCATGGCTAATTATAATTTTGGAATTGCTATTGTACTTTTCACAATAATTATTCGAGCTGGAATGATGCCTTTGACAGTAAAGCAAAGTAGACAAATGAAAGCTATGTCTGCTCTTCAACCAAAGCTTAAAGAAATTCAGGCAAAGTATAAAAGTGATCGTCAAAAACAATCTCAAGAAACAATGAAAATGTATAAAGATAATGGGGTAAATCCTATTGGGTGTTTGGGTCCGATGTTTATTCAAATGCCTATATTTATAGCTTTATACCAGGCAATAATAAAAACTGTTCCCACAGAACCGGAAAATTTAGTTGTTTTGTCAAAGTATTTATATGGCTGGTTGCCCATGGTACGCCAATCTATTCCTATTGAAAGTACATTTTTCTGGCTAGATTTAGCTAAGCCCGATCCTACTGTTGTACTACCAATATTGGTTGGAGGATCTATGTTTTTGATGCAAAAAATGACTACAATGCCTGCCATGGATGAAAGGCAAGCATCTACAAATAGAATGATGCTATGGATGATGCCGATTATGTTTGGTTTATTTGCATCTGATTTAATTGGTCCTGGATTTCCTAGTGGTTTAGCTTTGTATTGGGTGATTTCTAATTTAGTAGGTGTAGTTATTCAAGGTTTTATTACAGGATGGGATCCATTAATTAAACTTTTTTCATTTTTAAAATTTAATAAATCTGAACCCGCAGTGGCACTTGCAGGTTCAGCAGCAACATTGATAGAGGAGGAAGAGATTTATGAGAACAGTCAAGACGAGCGGCAAGACAGTGGAAGAAGCAGTAGAAATAGCGCTAATAGAGTTAGACGCCAGCAGAAACGAAGTAAAAATAGACGTAATAAGTAAAGGTAAGGCTGGAATATTAGGAATTGGAAGCGAATTAGCAGCAGTAAATGTCACAAAGATTGATAATGTTGATGATTCTATAAAAATTGGCTATGAAGTTGTAAAGCAATTGATTGAATTGATGGGTGTTGATTTAGATCTAAATATTGTTCACAAGTCCGATGAAGAAGAAATGGAATCTTTATTAGAATTAATAGGAGATGATTCAGGTCTTTTGATTGGAAGAAAAGGAGAAACTCTCAGGGCTCTACAATTTCTAACAAATGTTTTAGTTAGTAATCAAACAGGTGCTAAAGCTAGAGTTTCAATAGATGTAGAAGGATATGAGGATCGAAGAAATCAATCTTTGATCAATTTAGCCAACAGAGTTGCACAAAGAGTAACTAAAACAGGTCGGGATATAGAATTAGAGCCAATGAATCCTCGTGAAAGACGAGTAGTTCATATGGCTTTAGCTGAAAATACATCAGTTGAGACAGAAAGTTCTGGATCAGGTTTTGACCGAAGAGTGGTAATCTCTCCCATTTAGTGCAAACATATGTGATATTAAAGAGAGTTACACCGAATGAATAATAATTTTGGGTCTAACAAACATTTTCTGACACTCTCATATATTGCTGTTTCTATTCTTATAATT
This sequence comes from uncultured Chloroflexota bacterium, assembly GCA_913045625.1. Lineage (GTDB taxonomy): Bacteria > Chloroflexota > Dehalococcoidia > Lucifugimonadales > UBA826 > AG-426-M11. The sequence continues at coordinate 16,518 of CAJWPE010000025.1, forward strand.
GGGGTAGTCATTTTTTGCATATATATGATCAAGGGTGCTTTTGTGCCTTTTGTAATAGGTTTGATATTAATATATCTATTCAACCCGTTTTTAGAGTTGATTGAAAAAATTCTTCCATTTAATCATATAACTCGACCTCGACTTACTAGAATTATAGCGGTCACTTTTGTAGCTGTTTTGTTGATCACATTAGTTACTGTGGCTGTTTTATTGGTGATTCCTAGTTTGGTTAATCAAAGTTCTGAGCTAGTTAAAGTATTACCAGAACTTTTAGCAACTATTGTTTCATCATTTGATTCATGGAGTAGGCAATATATTCAAGAAATTCCTATTGGATTTAGAGATCAAATAGATTCTAGTTTATCCAATGCTGGAGAAATGCTTATTCAAGCTATAAGCGAAATTTTAAGTAGAACTGCTGTGGCAGTTGTCAATGCGTTGACCATGATATTAGGTTTAGTAGTTTTGCCACTTTTTATATTTTATGGGTTAAAAGACAAAGAAATTATTAGAACATCAATTATTGGGTTTTTCCCGTCTGATATCCAAATTCATGTAGTACACGTATTGAGAATTATAGATAGGATTCTTGGAGCATATGTTAGGGCACAAGCAACTATAGCTTTATTTGTGGGCATAATTATAGCAACAGGTTTGACTTTACTTAATGTGGATTATGGTCTTGTTTTGGGGTTGACAGCAGGTATTTTTGAATTAATCCCAATAGTAGGTACATATTTGGGGGCAGTACCAGTGGCAATAATAGTTTTGGCTACTGATCCTGATAAATTTATTTGGGTAGCTTTGTTGTACTTGATAGTTCAAGCATTTCAGGGAGGTATTTTAGCCCCTAGAATTCAAAGTTCAGCTATGAAAGTTCACCCTATACTTTTTTTAGTTTCTATAATGATTGGGAGTGAAATTGCGGGTTTATGGGGAGTAATTTTGGGCCCTCCTGTAGTAGCTGCGTCAAAAGAATTACTTGCATATTTCAGAGATCAGAATACTCAATCAATTGAGTCAACTGACCAAGTCATTATTGTTGAAGATACTGAAATATTAAAAGAATCAACATGATAGTCAATTTCGATTTTGAAAAATCAGGAACAGCAATAATTACTTTTGTTGATCAACTTCAATCTAA
>CAJWPE010000026.1 GCA_913045625.1 uncultured Chloroflexota bacterium
AAATTTTAAGGAAAGCTTAATTTTCACTAACAAGGTTGGAGAAATAGCCGAGCAAGAAAATCATCATCCAGACATCTCGTTTGGCTGGGGCTATTGTAAGATAAAAATTTTTACTCATGCAATCAAAGGATTAGCTGAGAGTGATTTTATTCTTGCCTCTAAAATAGATAAAAAAGCATAAGTTAAATTTAGACTAAATTTATAATCAAATACCACTTTTATGGAAGAAATTTTTTATAACACGGCAGTATTAGCTATATTACAAATTATTGCTATAGATATTGTATTAGGAGGAGATAATGCAATTATTATCGCACTAGCTTGTAAAAACCTTCCAGAAAAACAACGTAAACTTGGAATTTTTTATGGTGCTTTAGGAGCCATAATTTTAAGAGTTATTATGGTTTTTTTTGCATCTATGTTATTAGCTATTCAAGGTTTAAAAATAGTTGGAGGGGTTTTATTAATTTGGATTGGTATAAAGCTAATAATTGATAACACAAAAACTCAAGATCTGTCTGTTAATCAACATGACAATCTTGCTGGCGCTATAAAAACTATTATCTTAGCAGACTTAATTATGAGCTTAGATAATTCATTAGGTATTGCTGCTGTTGCAGATGGAAATATATATTTAGTAATCCATGGTTATCGAAAAACTTGATGAAAGTAGACGTGGGAATGTTTCTAGCATGATCGATGTTTGATGACCAAATTGCAGAGGCCATTGGCATAAAATAGTCGTCGATAACTTTTTCAGGACAATCCATTTCTATTAGAGTATTGTAAATGGGCGTATTGATATTACGGTGTTGATCAGAATTTTTTAGTTTCTTTATAGTGATAAGAATAGATATTAAAAACTGCCAATTTTTAAATAATAAAAATGATTTTAATCCAGGGAAAAATCCTCTTAGTTTTGTGCTGTAAATTGTTTCCTCAGTAGTGTTTTCGTGTGAAAACGACATGTCACTTTTAATAACAGAGACATTAAGTTGTTTTAAAAAATGGGAAAATTTCCTGTAATTTTTTTTATTGAACACTATAAAACCAGTATCTATGGAAATTGGTTTATTTTCGGAATCCATAGCTTGAATTGTATTACTGTGCCCTCCTATATAACTATTTTTCTCGAATATTGAAATCTGAAATTGATTATTTAAGTTGTGAGCGGCAGAAATTCCTGAAATTCCGCTTCCAATGACTGCGATTTTCATTTGGAAGTTTCTTTTTTGAAAAGATGATTCATTACTACCCATTCTTTACCACAATTGTATCCAAATAATTCCGAACAAATTAATAAAAAAACACGAAACCTATTTGTTAGAGTTTTGGGGTTTGGGTATTTACATTCATTAGATAAATTTTGGTAAATTTCTTTTTTATTAATATCAAGATTACTTAGCCAAGAATCTAAAGTTTTTTGGTAATGAATACCGTCAATTTCCCATGAATTGACGGTATTCAAATTTTCTTGGATATCTGTATAAAATTTTTTATAGGGCATCATTCCACCAGTAAAAAAATTTTTTGACATCCAAGAGTTGTTGAAATCGTCAAAAAATTGGGGGTATTTTTGATGTGAAAATACTTGAATGAAAAGTTTTCCATCATCTACCAACCATTCTTCTATGTTTTGCATTAACAATTTTGTGTTTCTAGTATGTTCGAACATTTCAATTGAGAGAATTCGATCAAATTTTTGATCAGTAGAAAATTTTGAAATATCAGACTTGATAACTGTTAAATTTTTTAAATTCATCGATGATGCTTTTGATTGGATGTATTGTTGTTGAGAATTAGAATTTGTTACTGAAGTTATAAATGAATTTGGGAATTTTTCAGCAATATATAAGCATAATGAACCCCATCCTGATCCGAGTTCTAAAATTGAATGATTATTGTTAATTTCAGCTCTTTTTGTATATAAATCTAACGTTTGACTATCGCTAGTTTCAATGTTTGCTTGGAAGTTATTCCACTGTGATCCACTATATTTCATATGTGAGCTTAATATTTTTTCAAAAAAGCTTGTTGGTAGTTCATAATGTTGTGAATTAGCCAAATTAGCATGAATTGTAATTTCGCCATTTCTAGACATTTCTTGAAAGTTATGTTGAATTTGGTGAATTTCTGACTCGGAGTGCTTCTGGATTTTTTTAGAGTATTTGTTTAGTGCAATTCTAATAAAAGATCTTAGTAATCTATCAGGTAACACGCGGTTGTCGACAAAAAATTCGTACCACATTTTATTGTCTAGAAAATGATAATTGTATGTTGTCTATATGCCCTGAAGTAAAAGCTCCCTGACAATAAGCAAAATAGTACTGGAATTTACGGAAATCCATTTCTGAAAACCCCAATTCATTTAAAGAGTTCCAATTTTTAGATAAATTTTCGCTCCAATATCCTAAAGTTTTTGCGTAATCTGTTCGTAGTGAAATTTTTTCAGTAATTTTAAATCCATAACTTTTTGCAGATTCCTCAATATATTGTAATGAAGGTAGTAATCCACCAGGGAAAATAAATTTTTGGATAAAATCGCAGTTTTTTCTATAAATTTCGTACCTTTCATCTGGGATAATAATTACTTGAATTTGTAAGGTTCCTTCATTATTTAGAATCTGAGAACATTTGTGGAAAAATTCGTTAATTCCTTTATGTCCGACTGCCTCGAGCATTTCAACTGAAAATATATGATCAAATTTTTGATTAATTAATCTGTAGTCTTTTAATTCTACAGAAACTTTTGATTCTGCAGAAAGTTCCGATATAAGCTCTTGTGAGAATTGATATTGATTTTTAGATAAAGTGATTCCTGTGACCTGGCAATCAAATTGTTTTGAGGCTCTTGTTATTAATCCCCCCCATCCACAACCAATATCTAAAATTGATGATTCTTTTTTAATTTCTGCCTTGTTTAATAGGTTGTCAATTTTTTTTAATTGACCATCATGTAATGTTTTTGTCTCTTCTGAAAACATTGCAGAAGAATATGTCATAGATTTGTCTAAAAATCCTTTGAAGAAATCATTACTTAAATCGTAATGATCTTGAATATTTTTAGGAGCGCTTTTAATAGAATTTGATGAGCGTATTCTTTGAGAAATTATTGAGGGTATTTTACCTAATGCAAATCCACTGACTATAGAGTACTCATTGTTATTGGTTTGAGATAATAATTCAAAAATTCCAGGCAAATCATCGGTATCCCATTTACCTTTTAAGTAAGCATGAGAAAAACCGATGTCATATGCCCATAAAATATCCCAAAACGTGCTCCACTCATATACTGTAATTTCTTTTACTGAATCGTTAGATATAAATTTACCATTTGGAAGTTTGATATTAATCGGTAAATTTTTCAAAGATTTTAAAATTAATGGATGGATTAATTTACCTAGTATGTTTGTGAGATTCATATGATAGGACTATGAAATTCTTTTAGATGATGGAGAAATAAATCCTTCTATGCTTAACTTTTCTTTTGCCCATCTTTTTAAAATATTTTTTAATCTAAATTGTACTTCTTCTATATATGTCTTAGGGCTTTGTTCCTCAGAACCTTTTAATCCTAATTGGTCGAGTACTATTTCGCCTACTAAGCTAGTGCCACCTCGAATGTTTGAAATTGCATTGATGATAATTTTGTTAGGAATTAATTGAAAAAATTGTTTTTCACTGTTTGATGCATACTCAAGTATTAATTTCCCAGTTTTACTATTGTCGTCTAAAACTAAGTTTATGTTATTGATAATTCTTCTAAGTAACTCTGATACTGATCCATTCATTTGCGGGATCCATTCTCGTGTTTTTGCTTCAATCTCTTTAACTGCAGGGATGTGATTTGAAGGCATTTCGAACGCAACAGCAGCATGTATTATGTGTTCTAATAAATTTGGATCTTTTTCAAGTTGTAAAGCTGTGAGATCCCTGAACTGAACGGTATGTAATGCCTCTCTTCCTTTTACTTGACTGAGGACTTTGTAAGTATTGCTGTTAGTAGGGAAAAATTTTCTTTGTAGTTCATACCAATAGTCGGTTATGCATTCTTGTATCATTCCGTATGTAGTTAATGCTACGGGGTGAAATCCTGAAGAGTGTTCTGTCTGGTAATCTATACTGGATTTTGCATCACCAATTTCAATTTCAAGATCTTTTTGATTTATTCCAAAGTCGATCAAAATATTTTTAAATGGGTCTGCATGTCCTAATTCATCGGGTTCCCAGAAGCCTTTTACAAAATTATTGAGCCATTGAGCGTCATACATATCTGCTCCAATTTTGTATGTTTCAGCATATTGTTCTGTAAGAGATTCAGTAATCAATGATAATCTAAACGATTCAATGACTTCATTACTGGTAAGGCTACTCGTTTCCACAATTTTTTCAGGAGAAAAGTTCTCAAACATTGATTCAAGATCAGATGTTTGCATTATTTTTAATTTAGGGATTTGATTGTTTACGTAGTTGTAAAGTTTGATGTCAGAATTACTTTGCATAAATCAATTATATATCTAAGTTTGTATGTTGTGAGTTATTTTGGGAAATTTGATACCCACATAATTGCATCAAATACTAGACAGTGGAACGTAATCATGCCCAAACCAACAATTGATAATATTTTTGGCAGATTAGATGTTGTTGAAAAATCTGTTAAAAATACAGTGACTAGCAGGCCCACTAAAGACAACGCGGCGATCCAAAGAGACGCAACGGACAGATTTAAGTAGACATTATTAGAGGTTTCTAAAAATCCTACAGATGCTGGCATCCATACTGTTGATGCTAGTAAAAAACTAAGTGCAAGTAATAAGATTAAATTTCCGTCCAATAGTGACTTGTCACTGAATAAATCAGTAGAAACATTAAATACAGAAATATACAAAAAGGCTAAGTAACCGGCTGCAGAAAAAAGCATCGATATGACAACAATATTTCTAGTAGTGCCAACTACTCCGCCCCACAGTGCCTCTCTTTGCTCAGGAAACATCATCAAACACAAAACGTAACTTCCCAATACTGCTATACCACCAACTACATTAATCAAAACGAATATGTTGGTTTGTGACATTCTGACCTCTCTGATTGCATTTGATAAATCTTTATATTGTCCATAATACACACATTTGTGCTATAGTACAAATATTATAAGTATGAGGTTGTAGATGAAAGTACTGTTATTGGGCTCCACAGGATTTATTGGAAGAACTACTGCCGCTTATTTGTTGGGCCAAGGGCATGAAGTTGTGGCGTGTGTTCGAAATTTAACTAAAGCTCGAGACCAACTTGGTGGGAATGTTCGTCTAGTTTCACAAGACGATGACTTGGTACCAGAAATGGAATACGCAGATGTCGTTGTAAATTTATCAGGTGAACAGCTTAGTGGAGTTAGGTGGACGTCTAAAAGAAAATCTAGATTTCATAGTAGCAGGGTGGGAACAAACAACCGTTTGGTTGAAGCTATGAAAAAAGCTAATAATCCACCTCATACCTTTTTGTGTGCAAACGCAGTAGGTTTTTACTCTCCTTCTCCAAATAAAATGATTGATGAGGATTCTGGTAGTGATCAAACATATCTTGGAAGGTTATGTTCAGAATGGGAAGAGTCTGCAAATGAAGCTGAAAATATTGGGGTAAGAGTTTGCAATCTTAAGTTTGGATTGGTTTTGGGTAGAGAAGGTGGTATTTTGGCACAAATGTCTCTTCCATTTGAGTATGGAGTGGGTACAAATCTAGGTTTTGGAAATCACATGTTTTCTTGGATTCATATTGTAGATCTTGTGAGGGCAATAGGGTTTTGTATGGATAACTCCAATGTGTCTGGTTCTATAAATGTTACTTCACCCAATCCTGTTAAGTTTAAACAATTTGTAAAAGCTCTTGCTGATAACACTGTTTCATTGGTAACCATACCTATTCCAACTATATTATTGGGATTTGTTTTTGGTTTTGGTGAGTCTGCAAAACATTTGACTAACAGTCATAATGTGTTACCTGAAAAGTTGATAGCGAATGGATTTGATTTTGATTTTGATGATATTTATACAGCAATAAAAGAGGAATTTAATTCTTCAGATGTAGATATTAAAGTTCATGATTTAGGCAAAAAAGATGTTTCTTATCCACTTAGAGTTGAATGTTATAAAAAAACTAGTGCTCAATATGAATTGAATACTTCAATTAAACTTAACTCTGATAAGAATTCTACTTTTAATTTCTTTTCATCCCCTTTGAACTTGGGAATGTCTACGCCTAACTGGGTTGGGTTTAGTATATTAGAGATGCCTGAAGATGTTAAAAAAGGTTCTTATTTTGCATACAAAATAAATCTTGGCCCTATTCCTTTTAAGTGGAGGACCGAGATAGCTGAATGGGCTGAAGGAGATATGTTTATTGATTTTCAGAAAAAAGGTCCTTACAGTCTATGGTGGCATGAGCATAAAATTTTAGAAAATACAAACAACACATCTTTTATGGAAGATAGAGTTTTGTATAGAGTACCCTTAGGAATTTTAGGAAGGGTCGCTCACTTTTTTTTCGTAAAAAGAACCTTGTTCAGAATTTTTAGTTATAGAAGAAGGATCATTCAGCTAAGGTTTGGGGGCTGATTAATGGTATCTGATCATAAATATAAAAGAACTGTTAATAGATTACAAAAACGTCTTTTTGATTCGATGCGAGTTGGAGATAGGACTGGGGGTTATTCCGTAATTGAAGAATCTTTAAGATACAACATTAGACCTGCAGATATTTATACTTACATCATAGGTGGAACACTTTCTGCGATAGGTCAGTTGTGGCACAAAGGTGAAATTACTGTTGCACACGAACATTTATCTAGCCAACTAGCATCCAACTTAATAGAAGTAGTTCTACAAAAATCTCCTAAATTGTCTTCTAATGGATTGCGAGCAGTTGTAACAACTCCTGTTGGGGAGCGACATTGGGTGGCAGCGCAAATGTTTTCAAATTTATTGATTCTAAGTGGGTGGGAGGTTGATTATCTTGGTACAGAAACTCCTGGGCAAGACTTGGCTCAATATGTGAGTAGCACAAAAGTCGATGTGGTGGCGTTGTCCATCATCTTAGATTCTAATTTGAATCAAGCTGTTGACTGTGTTCAGAATTTGAAAGACCTTCCTGATCCTCCTGTGATTTGTGTTGGAGGTCCTGTAATAAAAGAGAATGATGAAAACTTTTCAGATGTGTTTGTAGTTCGTGATCCAGTTTCTGCGATTGACCATATTGAAAAAGTAATGGGTTTGGCTCCTGGACGAGTTTCGTTACAAGAAATGTTAAATTCAATAGGTGAAAAAGTTCAAGAGATTAGAAAAGCTAAAGGATTAAATCAGGAAAGCTTGGCTAAGTTGGCCGGTGTTGATAGAGCTTATGTTAGTTTAGTAGAAAATGGGAAACAAAATTTAACTATGGCGGCATTATTTAATTTGTCTTCTGCATTAGGAGTTACAATTCCTACTCTAATTCAAACAAATCCAGAAATAGAGTAAGCTTTTGGAATTATCGGTTTCTATTTATTCTTTTTTATTGATTGCACAGATTTCTAGTACCTGGTTTATGGTTGGTCTAATCTGGTTAATTCAAGTAGTTAGCTATCCACTTTTTAATTTGGTTGGAGATAGAGAATTTATTAGATACCATCATAACCACGTCTCAAGGATCACTCCTGTAGTGGGATTTGTAATGTTAGTCGAAGCATTTTCAGCTATATCATTGTTGATTTTCTTTTTTGATTTAATTCAAACAATCATCATTATTGCAATTATTTTTTTATTAGGTTTGATTTGGATCTCAACCGCACTTTTTCAGCTCTCTTATCATGTGAAACTTTTAAGTGTCAAAAATCTTCATGTTATTAGATTGTTGATATATACAAATTGGGTAAGAACGTTTGCATGGACTATCAAAGGGGTTATTTGTTGGGGGTTATTTTTTTAATTTATATCAATTTCTTTGTATTGTGATTGATACTTAACTAAAACTGCTGAAGCACCTATTAATAGACTAATTGTTGAAATTAAATCTTGGTATATTAACCAACCGCCAATGATTGAAAGTAGGAATGCGGCAGCTCCTGTAAAGCTAGGCCTTTTTGTGATTAGAAGGACTATGAAGCTAGGTAACACAGCTACTAATGCTCCCAATGGTAGAAGTCCAACTCCTGCTCCCATAGCTGTGGCCATGCCAGTACCTCCATATTTACCCCATGGTGTTTTTACCATATGCCCTAATAATAATAAGCCCATACTAATTGCTGAAATCCAGCTAGGATATCCCAGTAAGACTATAGGTAAAGTTGATATAGATCCTTTTAAAATATCTATGAAAAATATAGCCACGCCAAATCTTGGGGATATTTCTGAATAAATATTTGAAGCCCCAGGGTTGAGTGTGCCTAGTGTCCTAATGTTTTTATTTGTGAATTTGTTGACTACGATGTCCCCAAAAGAAATAGATCCTAATATATAAGATCCTATCCAAAATACAAAATAAATATAATCAAAACTCATAGGGTCTCCATATCAAATCTTTCGGGAATTATTATGATACATTGAAATGATGAGAGATGAAATTAAAATACGCTTATTAAGTGATAGGGCCATTGCAAGAGGATTGCTTGCCGGATTACCTTTTATAGCTTCAGCAATTTTTTTGCATTCTGAAATTTATTACAAAGAATGGGAAGTTTTTGGATTGATGGTTCATGAATGGATAGTAAGTCAATCTAGGATATTAAGCGCAGTTTTTTGGGTTATTGGTTTATTGGGATTTTTGTTTGTTACATTCAAAATCCCAAGCCAATTCAGGCTGATTGATAGAGTTGTATGTACAGCTCTAACCCTATTAATGGGCATATTAAGTACTGCTGTTGAGGCTGTGTTGTTTCTGATTTATATTTAAAGATTGGTTTTCTTATTTTCAATAAATATTTTTGCAATTTTGTTTAAAGTATTCCAATGATTTATATGTAACGTAGTACTTTTTGCTCCTTTTCCAGTACTTTTTGCTCCTTTTCCTTTAAATTCAAGTTCTATGCTATATCCAGAAAAGTTTTCGTGTAAGCTTTGAACTTTTATATTACCTAAATCCATTGAAAGAGAATTGATATCTGAATCTTTAGTAAATTTTTCCGCTAAAATTTCTCCATTAGCATTAAAATCCCATCTAATAGATTTTACTTTACCAAATACTGGAAAAGATTTAATTCTTGTTGATTTGACTTCAATATAATCACTTTTATTTCCAGAAGTTTTTGATGGAATGCCAAAGTAATACCACCATCTTGGAGGAGTATCTTTACTCCGGTCTCTTTTTATTATGTTGATATAACTTATTAGAGAATCTGAATTAATATTAATGACACCCAAGCTTCTTCTATGCCAAGGATTCAAAAGTTTTTCTTCTTTTGCGCCTCTTTCAGCTAAAGACACATCGATGCCTAGTGTGATTAAGTGTTGATAGAAATTATCTCTTGATTTATCTCTAGTATTATTTTTTAATTTTTTAAGAAAATCCATAAATTATTAGCTTTTTTTGCCGGCGGGTAATTGGTTTATTGGGATTCTTATTGTCTCAAATAAAAATCCCAATCCAATTTAGGCCAACAGATAGAATTGTTTGTTCTGGATTAACTCTACTGATGGGCTTTTTAAGTGCCGCAGTTATTGTTGGCGTATCTTTAGAGGTTGCTTTTGATTACATCAAAGTCAGGTAAAACTCCTGGGTTTTCTGCAATCCATTTGTAAGTTATTTCTCCAGATGAGTCAGCAATAAAAACTGCTCTATTGGAGGAAATGTAACCTTCCAATCCTGCTAAACCTTCAAATTCAACGTCAAATAATTTGATACATTCTTTTTTGTAATCACTCAGGAGAGCAAAAGAAATATCGTTGGCCTGTGCCCAGCCTGATAACGCAAATGGTGAGTCAACGGAAATACCTACAATTTGGACATTTAAATCGTTAAATTGCTGGAGGTCTGATTGGAAAGAACATAGCTCTTCGGTACAACCTCCTGTAAAGGCTCCAGGGAAAAAGGCTATTACGGTTTTTTTGCCCTCGAAGGTTTTTAAGTTGACAGGTTTTCTGTCTAAGTCATATAAGATGACGTCTGGGATATTCAAGTTTTCCTCCTGTTTTTTATTGAATTACTAATTGCACTTTACACCCTTGACAAATATGTGTGTCAATATTACATTTTTAAGTAAGCATATGCTAAGTTGAAAAAAACTATTAACTTAGTGTAGAAATAATATAGGAGAAATATGTTGACTGTTAACAAAGTTAGAGTACTTATGACTGCTTATTTGGCTGCTTTTGCTATGGTTTCTGCTGTTGTGTTCGTTGGATGCACTACTGCTGATACTGAAATTGTAGAAGTAGTGAAAGAAGTGGTTGTGGAAAAAGAAGTAATTAAGGAAGTAGAAGTTCCTGGTGCAACTGTTATTAAAGAAGTAATTAAGGAAGTAGAAGTTCCTGGTGCAACTGTTATTAAAGAGGTTGTTAAGGAAGTACAAGTTCCTGTTACCCAGGTTGTCGATTTAGACCCAGGGAAATTAGTAATTTATTCTGGTAGGAAAGAAAGCTTGATTGGTAACATTGTTACTCAATTTGAAGAAGTAACTGGAATAGAAGTTGAAGTTAAATGGGGAAAAACATTCCCTATGGCTACTATGATTATTGAAGAAGGTGCAAATAGCCCTGCTGACGTTTATATCGCTCAAGATCCCGGAGGATTAGGATTTTTGTCTAATGCGGGTAGGTTGCATACGTTAGATTCAGATATTACTGACAGAGTAGTTGATTGGGCTAAGCCTGATGACAATTCATGGATTGGTCTTTCTGGTAGATCTAGAGTTCTTGTCCATACTGATGGTATGACTGACTTGCCAGTAGATCTAAAGGATTTAACAGATCCTAAGTGGAAAGGTAAATTAGGATGGGCTCCTACTAATAGTTCATTTCAGACAATGGTCACAGGAATGAGACAAATGTGGGGCGAAGCAGAAACTCGTCAATGGTTAGAGGATATGCTGAAGAATGAGCCTATTATTTACCCTAAGAATACTCCTCAAGTACAAGCAGCCGCTGATGAAGAGATCAGTATAGGTTTAGTAAACCATTACTATCTTCATAGGTTTATGGCAGAAGAAGGAACAACCTTCAATGCTAGAAACTTGTATATGAGTAATGGTGGTCCTGGTAGCTTAATCATGGTTGCTGGCGCAGGAATCGTAGACACCGCTAGCAATGTAGATAATGCAGAAATGTTTTTGAAATTTATGACATCAAATGTGGCTCAGCAATATTTTGCAGGTCAAATTTATGAGTATCCTGTAGTTCCAGCAGAGAATGGAGTGAAGACTCACTATTTAATTCCTGATTTGACTACATTAAATACTCCAGATTTAAGCATGAGTGACTTAGCTGACCTTGAAGGTACAGCTGCTATTTTCAAAGAGTTAGGAATGCTTGATTAACAATTTAATAGCTTGTAATGGCCTAAGTGGGTAATATTTATCGTCGTACATAATCAGGTGGATTATTGACTCTTTTTTCGGATCAGTTAGCTAGATTACTTTTTGCTCCAACAGAACTACCAGTTGGTATGGCTACGACTATTTTAGGTGCCCCGATGATGATGTATTTGGCATGGAGATTAAAATGAATATAGACATAAATAACCTGTCTGTTTTATTTGATGATCAAATAATTTTAAATAATATATCTTGTCATTTTCCTGATGGAAAGTTTTCATGTTTAGTTGGAGAAAATGGCTCAGGAAAATCAACATTACTTAGAATATTGACTAAAGATATTGATAAATTCCAAGGTAGTATTACTGATTTGAAATCAGACGATTATTCATATATACCTCAGAATATTGATGACCCAGAGTTTTTGTCAGTTAAAGAAGTTGTTGAATTAGGATTTTATCAATCTAAAATGAATGGTAAAAATATAACCTTGCAATCACATCAATTGTTAAAGAGATTTGATATAGAAAACTTAAAATCTAGAAGATTTTCAGAAATTTCTATGGGTCAAAAGCAAAGAGTTTGGCTTGCTTTTGCTCTTGCCCAAGATAAAAAAGTGATTTTAATGGATGAACCTTTAGCTTCTGTTGATATTCAATCTCGAAAAAATTTTTATTCAATTTTGAATACTGTGAGTCAAGAAGATAGAACTTTGGTACTTGTAACACATGATTTAGAAATAGCTATGGAATTTTGTGAACATATGGTTCATTTGCACCAAGGTGCGATATCATTTGAGGGCCCCCCAAAAACTTTTTAAGTCTCTACTATAAATTGAGGTTGATCTATGTCTGAAGAATCCAAAATCGGTTATATATTAATGAATATTGGTACTCCTTCTGAACCTACTACTAAGGGAGTTCGTACTTTTTTAAGGGAATTTTTGTCTGATCCAGATGTTATTGATATTAATCCTATTTTAAGATGGGGAATAGTAAATTTAATTGTTGCTCCCTTTAGGCCTAGGACAGTTTTGCCGCAATATCAAAGTATTTGGACTGATGAAGGATCTCCTTTATTAGCAAATTCAGAGAAATTCAAAAATTCATTGAACGAATTTGATTCTGATTTAAATGTAGAAATTGGTATGAGGTATGGAAAGCCTTCAATTTCTGACGCTGCTGATAAATTGATAGCTTCTGGAGTTGAAAAAATAGTTTTATGTCCAATGTTTCCACAATTTGCTCAAGCTACTACAGGTTCATGTAATGCAAAAGGTATAGAAATTCTAAAAGAAAAAGAAATTGATTATTCTACTATCAATAACTTTTACTCAGAAGATTTTTATATTGATGCTGTAGTGAATCAAGTTAAAAAAAGTAATGCATTTGATACAGGAGAACATTTGCTTTTCAGTTTTCATGGACTTCCTGAGAGGCAATTGAAAAAAACTGATCCGTCTGGTGGATTTTGTTTAGTTGATTCAGAATGTTGTGAAAAAACCTCAGAATTTAATCAACTGTGTTATAAATTTCATTGTACTGAAACAGTAAAGAAAATTATGAGTAAATTAAATACAGATAAACCTTATACCATTTGTTTTCAGAGCAGATTTGGTAGAGATAAATGGATATCTCCTGATATTTTGAGTGTGTTACAAAATTTTGCAGATGATGGAGTTAAAAATGTAACAGTTATTTGTCCTTCATTTATAGCTGACTGTTTAGAGACATTAGAAGAAATTTCTATCAGAGATTTAGAGATATTTCAGGAAATGGGTGGTGAAAAATTGGAATTGGTTCCTGCTTTAAACAGTGAGCCTGATTGGGTAGAAGGGTTTGCAGGGTTTTTAAGGAAAAATTCTTGAGTAATATTAAAGCTCTTTTTTTTGACGTTTTCGGTACAGTTGTTGATTGGCATGGTTCTGTGCAAAATGAATCTCAAATTTTTTCAGAACAAATTGCACAAGACTTTGACACTTTTATGTTTACCGATAAATGGAGAGCTGGATTTAGAAGGTTGCAGTCAAATGTTGCTAATGGATCGAGGGATTATTTAACAATGGATGAAATTCACATGGAAATTCTTGAAGAATTGATATGTGAATTTGATCTAAATAACATTTCTTTTGAAGCTAAACAAAATTTTAACCAATCTTGGCATCGATTGAATCCATGGCCAGATGCAGTTGTGGGATTAAATCAATTAAAAAAGAATCGAATTATTTCCACATTATCTAATGGGAATCTTTCCATGTTAAATAAATTGTCTAAAAACGCTCTATTACCATGGGATTGTGTAGTTTCTACAGAATTTTTTGGGACATATAAACCAAATAAAGAGGTTTATTTGGGCGCATCAAACTTATTGAATTCACCTAGTTCTCAAACTATGATGGTAGCCGCACATGCCTATGACTTAGATGCTGCTAAACTGACCGGAATGAAGACTTGCTATGTCTATAGACCTGATGAGTTTGGAATAGGTAAAGGTGAAGATCCCGGTGATGTGTCTAGGTTTGATTTGGTAGTAAATGGATTTGATGAAATTGAAGAGGGAATTGTAAACAAATATGAATAAAAAGTTCTATTTCCCTATCGTACTTACGATTGCTTATATTGGAATAATTGTAATGGCTAATAGAGCTATCCAGACTTGGGGTGTAGTAGAAATTGGGTTTGGGTTGATGGCTCCCGCAGGAGTATATTTTGCTGGCCTAGCGTTTTCTATTAGAGATGGTCTTCATGAGACTGCAGATCGTAATTGGATTATTGCAGCTATTCTGATTGGTTCTATTGTTTCATTTTTGATTGAAGGTGACTATGGAAGCACTATTCCAGGAGGAGTGATTCCTTTAGCTTTTGCTAGTGGTATAGCTTTCTTGTTTTCGGAATTTGCTGATTATGCAGTTTATGCACCATTAAGAAAAACAGGCAAAATCATTGCTTTAATTGCTTCAAATGTAGTTGGTCTTGTTCTAGATTCTATTTTGTTTTTATATTTAGCTTTCGGTTCTCTAGAGTTTTTGGACGGACAAGTCGTGGCAAAAGCTTACATGACAATTTTGGTTGCCATATTGATGCTTTTGTTAGGTAAACAGATTAACAAGTCTTATAAATCTATAGTGGGGGATTAGTTTTTAGCTTTTTCCCCTTCTAATCCTTCAGTTTCCATGACTTTTGCAGCACTTTCATGCTGTTCTACATTTTTGAATCTCGCATCTTTTGCTCTTAACCAAGTATCTCTATTGTTAATCACAAAATTGTACGAGTCTCGATAATCATCTAGCATAGAATTGATTTCAGGTATCACGTATCTAGCAACTAAGTCCCAACTTTTTTTAGTATCCTCACGATTAGCCCAATCATGAGCGAAACCTATTACAGCACCAAATCCTCCAGTTACTTGAATCATTTCCTGAATTTTATTGATTAGATCTTTTGGTGTTCCTATTACTGCAGTACTGTCGTCTGAAAATGCTGTAGCATCAATTGCTTCATCAGGGGTTTTGAAAATTTTCCCTTCAACAGGGTTAAGGGCAGCAGTGCTATATTCGTTGTTATGTTTGAAAAGACCTTCTTTTGCTTCTGCTCTAGCTTGGTCTCGTGTTTCTGCGATATGCCAACTCATTAGTACTCGCCAGTTATCTCTTGAAACTTGATTACCGTGTTTTAATGCTGATTCTTCTGCAAATCCCCATTGAGTTGCTAATGATTTAAGTCCTTGAGATGCCATACCACCAATAGATATTACTCCCGTTTCATATTTGCCTGACATAGTCATTCCTGAAGGTGTAAATGTTGAGGCTACAACAAACTCCATATTTTCTTGTAATGGTCTTAATTGTAATTTAGCGTCTTTTAAAGTAAACCATTCAGATTCATATGAGAATCTTTCCCCAGCAAAAAGTCTTTTAATCACTCCTATAGCTTCATCTTGCCTTGATCTTAGAAGCATAGGATCAAGTCCTATTGTATGAGCGTCAGATGGTAAGGCTCCTGGACCGGAACCGAATAGCACTCTTCCTCTAGATTGATAATCTAATTGAACCAATCTTTGGGCCACCATAAAAGGATGATGATAGGGTAGCGAAATTACTCCAGTTCCCAATTTGATTCTTTGGGTACGTTCAGCGGCAGCTGCTAAAAATAATTCAGGAGAAGCAATTACTTCCCATCCAGTTGAATGGTGTTCTCCGCACCAAAATTCGTCAAATCCTAAATTGTCTAAATGTTGGGCAAAATCTAAATCGCTTTGGATCTGCAACAGAGGATTTTCACCAATAGGATGATGGGGAGCTAAGAAGGTTCCGAATTTCATTTTAGACATAATTCTCTCTCTTTTTATTAGGTATAGTGAGTATATGTTTTAAGAAAATAATAGTCTAGTTGGTGGAGACGGGGGAGGGTCGAACTCCCCGTCCAAAAGATACCCCAGCAAGGATATACTACAGGCTTATCTGATCGTTAATTTCGACTGCTCAAGCATCGATCAGCAAACGCTTGATGCAGACTATCCGATAGTCTTTAGCCAGAAATATCGGCTTCAAACTGGCTGCACCCCGTCTATTGTCGCCCTTTCCCACCCTTCGGGGATCGGGAGTGAAGGACGTAGCCGCATTAAGCGGCTAGTGCTAGCTCTTTGTTGCCAGTTACTTTTTTTGTCACTTTTTAACGAGGTAGATGACATCCCCGACCTGCAATCCTGCGGTGACACCCTCTGTCGAATCCGCGCGTCCCCAAGGCGGACATTCTAACATTATTGATAAATTTAATCACTGTTCTTTTAAGTATCTCGCCAAGTGATACTGGTGACTGAGTATAGATTCATATACAATCATGCAAATTATTTTCTGGAGAATCTGATGCCAAAATTTGATGCAAATATTACTATGATGTTTACTGAAGTTGATTTTTTAGATAGGTTCCAATTAGCTGCAGATGCAGGATTTTCAGGGGTAGAATTTTTGTCTCCTTATGAATATGACGTGAATGAAATATTGAATAGATTACAACAAAATAATCTCTCTCAAGTTCTTCACAATCTTCCAGTTGGAAATTTTTCTGCTGGGGAAAGAGGTATAGCATGTTTACCTGATAGGATTGATGAATTTAAAACATCAGTTGATCAAACTGTAAAATATGCAACTCAACTTGGCTCTCCTCAAGTCAATTGTTTATCTGGAATTAAGCCTGATGGAGTATCAGATGAACTTGCTGAAGAAACTTTAATCAACAATTTAAAATATGCTGCGCCTATTTTAAAAGATGCTGGAGTTAGGTTGATTATTGAAAGTATTAACACTGTTGATATGCCAGGATTTTTCCTTACAAATACTGCACAAGCATTATCTGTGATTGAAAAAGTAAATCATCCCAATTTGTTCATTCAATACGATATTTATCACATGCAAATTATGGAAGGTGATTTGTCACGTACTATAGA
>CAJWPE010000027.1 GCA_913045625.1 uncultured Chloroflexota bacterium
TTTGAGACCGGCGCGTCTACCATTCCGCCACTTCGGCACAAGGTGTTCATTATAAAATAAGTTTTTATAAAAAACATTTGTGCTTAAGTGATGGACATGTTTACATCGTTCTCATTACTCCAACTACTCTACCTTTCACGGCTACATTAGATGCTGAAACAGTGATTGGCTGCATCATAGAATTTGCAGGTACAAGCCTTACTTTATCCCCTTCTAAATAAAAATGTTTTAGAGTGGCTTCTTCTCTATCTTCAAGCCATGCTGCTACCATGTCACCATTGTTAGGCTTTGTGATTGGTTCTAATAATACTAAGTCTCCATCTCCAACTAAAGCATCTATCATAGATTCCCCTTTCACGCGCAATCCAAAAACATTTTCTTTATTTTTGGTTAAAAATGGTGGAATATCGATGTTATCAAAATCTTCATTATTCCATGGACCAGCCCCCTGTAGAGATAATGGTTCTCCTGCAGCTATATTTCCAAGAATTGGAACATTAACTAGATTTCTCAATGAGTGACTAGCAGCTTCACCTAATAATTCTAGCCCTCTTGATACATCTCGTTTTCTTGCTAAATGCCCTTCTCTTTGTAAGATTTGAAGATTGTAGTCAACTACTGAAGTAGAGCTGATTTCACACCCATTTTGTATGTCTCTTACCGTAGGTGGGTAATTGTTTGTCTGCATAAAATTTTTAATGTATGCAAGCATTTCCTGCTGTCTTTTAGATAATGGTCTTTTCATTATTTTCTCCATAATAAAATTTTAAGTACTAATGTTCGGAACATAATATCAGAACATAAGTACGCATTCAAGTTTTTTATTCTCTATTTTAGATACTTAATATTTGAATTTTATTCGTTGACCACTTAAAAACTTTGATGCTACGCTATTTATAAGACACTTATTACAAGGAGTAATTGATGACAAAGTTGTTTAGTGTAATTTCATTGATGGGTATTTTAATGATTTTTGCCGCATGTGTTCCTCAAAACGATGACCATGATGCTGTAGATCCTGATCCTATTCCTCAAACTAGCACTGCTTCAGCTTCAGCTATGGCTCCTCCTCCTGCTCCTGCTCCTTCTGTATCTGTTGCTAGTTCATCCAGTGCTGCGTCTACTGAAACAGCGGACAAAGTTGTCGATGTTGCAATGAATGATGCCGGTGGAAATTATATATTTGAACCAGGTGATTTAACTTTCTCTACTGGTGAAACAGTTCAATTTAACTTATCTTCTGAAACTGAATTTCATTCTTTTGTTGTGGACGATTTAGGAATTGAAGTTGAAGTTGAAGGTGGAGAGACAGACACTTTAACTTTCACTTTTGACAAACCCGGTGTCTATACATTGATTTGTGTCCCTCATGAGACATTAGGAATGGTAGGCACAATTACAGTTCAATAAATAGGAATGTATTGAAATTTATAAATATTAATAATTTATTATTGATCAGCTTGATGTTGGTCTCATTATTTGTATCATGTTCTGAAAGTGATCAATCAACTCAAATAGTTTCTACTAATCAAAATGAACTAGTTCCAGTTTCTACAATGTTGCCTGTTATACCGACTGTAAACATTGTTATTCCAACTCCTACCATAGAGGTCGTGATTGCAAATCCAACTGCAGAAGTTGAAAAAATTTCTAGTAAATCTCAAGATCCTATTGCAATTCTAATAGATTCTTCATCTAAGGCTAGATATAAAATTGGTGAAGAGCTTGTAAGGTTGCCTTTGCCGATCACTGCTACTGGTGAAACAGGTTCAGTTTCAGGATCCATTTATTTAAATGAGTCGGGGAAAGTTTCAGGTCAATCAAATATATTGGTTGATGTGACCGGTCTTAAAAGTGATGAAGATAGAAGAGATAGGTGGGTATTAAGAAATTCTGGAATAGGTCAAGAAGTGTTATTAGAAATTCAAGAAATTTCCAATTTACCCTGGCCTCTTCCGGTCGATGGCATAGCCACTATTGAAATTATCGGTGATTTAACAATTTCTGATGTTTCAAAAAGTACGCAATGGATTACTGATTTGAAATTTAATGGTTCTGAAGTTACTGGATTAGGTTCAACTGTGATTACATGGGATGAATTTAATTTATCAAAACCTACCTTTCCATTTATTATTTCATTAGAAGATGAAATCACCTTAGAGATTGAGTTTGTAGCATCTCTTGATTAGTTAACATGCTTCACATAGTGGTTTAAAAAAATATTAAAACTATATGTTGTGTAATCGTTGACGATGCATATTTCCATCAATATACTGTTCTCAATATTATTGAGGTTATTATGAAGATTTCCTGCCTTCAACAGAATTTAAGTAGAGGATTAGCAATAGTTGGTCGAGCTGTCGCTACTAGAAGTAATTTACCGGTACTTCAAAATGTGAAAATTTCTACACAGAATGACATGTTAGTTTTGACTGGAACAAATTTGGATATAGCTATTACTACAAAAATTGGAGCTCAGATTGAAGAAGAAGGTGAAATTACTATTCCCGCTAGACTTCTAACAGACTTTGTGAATACTCTTCCTGATGATCGTATAGACATGGAATCTTCTGCAGATTTGATGAGTGTAAGTTTAAAATGTTTAAGATTTGAAGCTAATATTAATGGTACAGATCCTGCAGAATTTCCTCCCATTCCCACAGTAGATGAAGGTTCTACTATTAAAATTGATCCTCAAATTTTAAAAGAAACTGTTGATTATGTTGCTTTTGCAGCTGCAACCGAAGATTCTAGGCCTGTGTTGACTGGTATTAAAGTTGAAGTAAACAATGATGACTTTACTTTTGCAGCAGCAGATGGATTTAGATTGGCTGTATATCAAGGAAAATTGGTTGATTCAATTGATGATAATTTTGAATTCATAATTCCTGCAAGGTCGATGCAAGAGATAGGAAGGTTAATTGGAACAGATTCTTCTCCAGTTGAATTTATAGTTACTTCAGCAGGAACTCACGCATTGTTTAATATTGGAAATGTAGAAATAGTATCTCAGTTAATGCCGGGATCATTTCCTAACTACAGATCATTAATTCCAGAAAATTATAAAAATCAAGTAATTGCCGATCTTTCTGATTTTACAAACGCTGTTAAAACAGCATCTATTTTTGCTAGAGACGGAAGTGGCATAGTTAGAATTCAAATAGTTAATAATAGTGATTCTTCAGGTTTATCAATATCATCAAGAGCTGAAGAACTTGGTGAGAACCAAGGTGAAATTGATGCTAGGGTTGAAGGGGAAATAGACGAAGAGTCTCGAATTGCGTTTAATAATAAATATTTAGCTGATGTTTTAGATGTGTTAGGTGAAGGCGAGGTTGTTTTTGAAATGACTGGGGCTTCTAGTCCTGGAGTTTTAAGATCTATCAGTAAACCTGGATATACTCACGTAGTAATGCCTATGTTCGTTCAGTGGTAGACATCATTGAATCTAACTTTATTAGGAACTTCAGGTGCTTATCCTTTACAAGGTGATGCTTGTTCTGGATATTTGATTCAGTCAAAGCATAAAAATATTCTTATAGATTGTGGAAGTGGAGTTTTTTCATACTTACAAAAAATTGTGGATTTTAATGACTTAGACGCTGTTTTTATTAGTCATATGCACCCCGATCATTTTATTGATTTGATAGCTATGAGATATGCTATGAGATATGGGGATTTTAAAGATAGATTAAATGTTTATGTACCTAATTCAGCTATCAATTATTTAAATCAATTATCATCTTCTTTATCTGATACACAACCTTTTTTTGAAAGATCTTTTAAATTAGAAGAATATGATGAAAGAAAATATCATTTTGGTGATATTACTATCCAACCATTTCTTGTTGAACATTCAGTATTGTCACATGGAATGAAAATTACTCAAAAAAATAAAAGTCTTGTTTATAGTTCTGACACTAAGGTGTGTGATTCGTTAAAAAACAATTTGAAAAATGTAGATGTTTTTCTTTCTGAAAATGCTTTGGGGGGTGGAGCGCCAATTCATCAACCTATTAATCATTTATTTTCTTCTGAGGCTGGTGAATTAGCTCAATCATGTAATGTGAAAAAATTAGTATTAACTCATTTTTGGGCAACTAGTGACAGGGAATTGTGTAGAAAAGAGGCTGCAGATAACTATTCTGGGGAAATAATTATTGGTGAGCAGGGATTAACTATTTCTATTTAAGTTTAAATCAAATATTATGACGAAAAATCACAAGGATTTACTATGATATTTTTAGTTGTTAGTTCTCCTGCTTTGCAAAGACCTTCAGAAGTTGTAGAACAAAGAAAAAAATTTTGGCCATGGGCACAGAAACAAAAAGATTCTGGATTAGCTAGAGAATTTTATGCTCGAACTGGAAGAGGTGGTGTAGGGATTTTTGATGTTGATAGTAATGAAACTCTGCATAAATTATTAAATGAATGGTCAGATATTATGCCTGCTACATTTGAAATTTTTCCTTTGTTGGATACGGCACAGATTACAGCTTTTTTGGGTAGTAATGATTGATGTTATTTTTGGTAATTGCTACTCCAGAACCAACAAGACCATCTGATGTAGTGATTCAAAGAAGAAAAATGTGGCCGTGGGCTCAAAATATTTTAAATATAGGTTATGCTAGATCATTCTTTGGAAGACCAGGCAGAGGAATGGCGGCTATTTGGGATGTTGAAGATAATCAAATGTTACACAAATATTTAAATCAACAATCAGAGATTATGCCTGCAAATTTTCAAATATTTCCTATGGTGGATATGGATGTTGATTTTGTAAATTAAGATATACCTAATTTGTCTGCAAGTTGTTGATTAGTAGGTTCAACTAGAATAGACCCGTCTGGGAAAATTAATGTAGGAACCCTTTGTAATCCATTGTTAATTTTTGTTATGTATCTTGCAAGTTCCTGATTTTCGTCTACGTCAGTATAGTCATAATCTATTTTATGAGAATCAAGAAAATCTTTTGATCTGTGACAATCGCTGCACCACATTGTTCCGTAGAATTTGATTTTACCCATTAAATTTTACCCATTTCTTGTAATACTTTTTTGATTACTTTCATTCCAGAGATCGCAGAAGGGACTCCAGCATATACCGATGCATGGATAGCAATTGCTCTCAACTCTTCCGCTGAAACTCCGTTATTTATGGCTCCTCTGGTATGCAGTGCAATTTCATTCTCTGCTCTTATAGCAAGTAATACAGACATTGTAATTATACTTTTTGTTTTATTGTCTAATTCATCTCTGGTCCATACTTCTCCCCATGCTGATTCTGTGACAAATTCTTGAAAAGGTTTATCAAATTCAGAAGCATTTGCAAATGATTGATTGACGTAATCATCTCCTAAAACTTTTTTCCGCATTTCAAATCCTCTATCAAATTGTTCAGACATTGGTTCTCCTTGTTATTGCTCTTTTTTTATAAAATCAGATATTCGTTCTGCGATAGCCATAACTGTCACATTTATATTGGCTCGTACGCATTCTGGCATGATAGAAGCGTCTACTACTCGTAGATTGTCTATTCCATGAACTTTACCAAATTGGTCTACTACAGACATTTTGTCTGACGAGGGTCCCATTTTATTAGTACATGAAATATGATGACCAGTTGTTATATCTTTTTTCATCCAAGACATTATAGATTCATCTGATACTAAATCTTGATTTGTGGGTGCGATTCTTTTTTCTATCAATTTGGACATTTCTGGATGTTTTTCTAAATCGACAAGCATTTTGATTCCATGTTTAAATCTTTCGATATCATCCATTTCTTCAAGGTAGTTGTAATCTAAATATGGTTGATCCTGATAATTAGAAGAGTTTAATTTAACTTCGCCTTTTCCTTTAGCAAGATTGATACATAAGTTTGCCTGCATACCTATTGGATTAGATCTTAATCCTCCTCTTTCTGGTCTATCACTTGCTACAGCCATCATGTATACAATCATGTCATTTTCAAGTTCAGAATTTTCTGCAGTGTATCGTAAAGTTAATTGAATTCTAGGACCTAATGGGTCTAAATCTATTTCTGGTTTGGTTTTCCAAGTAACATACAGCATTGGGTGGTCTGCTAAATTTTGTCCTACTCCTGGTAAGTCTTTTATTGTGACAATATTATGTTCAGACAAGTGGGTTTGAGGACCTATTCCAGACAACATGAGAAGCTGAGGGGATACTATTGCTCCTGCACTTAGAATGACGTTTTCTCCTTCGATGAAAAATATTTCTCCCTGGGAAACTACTTCAACTCCAGTTGCTTTTGGATTTTCTCCACTAGTATCAAATACAATTTTTTTAACATCAACGTTTGCTTTAATTGTTAAATTTAATCTGTGTCTGGATAGCCCTAAATATCCAATGGCAGTTGACCATCTAATTCCATTAGGATTGTTTAAAGGTAAAGGGCCTACACCGGTGCTCCCTGGTGAGTTAGCATCTTCACAAAAAGGATGTCCAGCATCTAGGCATGCTTTTTCAAAAGCATTGGATCCTTGTAGCCAAGAATTTCTAGGAAATCTATGGCAGATAATTGGACCTGAATTTCCATGAAAATCTCCGGGATTGTCTTGAAAAGTTGTGTCAGTTTCAATTTTGTTTAAATAGGGAAGAATTTGTTGATAATCCCATAAATTGTTGCCCATTTCAGACCAATTATCATAGTCTTCTGGAATTCCTCTGAGAAATATTTGACCGTTGATAGCACTTGATCCACCTGTAACTTTTCCTCTTGGTACATCTATTTCAGTTTCATCAGTTGCCCGAGCAGTATATTGCCAATTATGATTACTTGTAGAAATTTCAGTGCCAGTTGCGTACCCAAATTTTACTTCGTCAGGTAAAGAATCTATATCTGGATAGTCTGGTCCAGCTTCTAGCAATAGTATTGATTTATTGGGGTCTTCACTTAATCTAGTCGCTAAAATAGAGCCCGCAGATCCTGCCCCGATGATAATTGTGTCGTATTTCATTTTTGAAAACCTTGTTATTTATTTATTCATCTAGCATTTTTTGGAATTCTTTTTCGTCAATTTCTAATCCTAATCCAGGTCTGTCAGGAATACTGATTGTTCCATTATTAGGAATTATTGGTTCTTTAAATAGCCTGGCAACTTGTTCTACTGGACCTGTAAATTCTTCAGAGATTTCGTGAGGTCGTACCGCATTTGAAATTGTTGAATATAAGTGTAAGCTAGCAGTCGAATTTGCACCTGAATAAGGTGCGTGTGGCATAACAATTTTGTTGTATAAAACTGCCAATTCGTATACGCGCATCATTCCTGATAATCCACCAATGTTTAATATGTCAGGTTGAAGAATATCTGGGTTACCTAAATTAATTAAATCTCTGAATGCCCAAGGAGAAATTTCTTGTTCTCCTGTGGAGACAGCACAATCTAGGGCATCTACCACTTGTTTTAATCCAGGGAAATCATATTGAGGAAGTGGTTCCTCAAAATGTGCTATTCCTATTTCTTCGAATTTTCTACCCTGTTCAATAGCTGTAGGAACAGAGTATCCCGCATTTGCATCAAAGCTTAAGGGGCAATCATCAGGAAGCCATTCTCGACATTTTTTGAAAATCGCAAAGTCTTTTTCTGGATTTGAGTCTTGTCTATAAGCTCTCCAGTCCATTCTGACTTTAAAAGCTCTGAATCCTTTGTCATATCCTTCTTGCACCTCTTCCAACATTTCTTCAGGTGTTTTGTTCCATCCATTTCCTCTACTCCAATACAAAGGTATTTCAGTTCTAGCGGCACCTCCCAATAGCTGATAAATGGGTAAGTTTGCAGATTTTCCTGAAATATCCCAAAGTGCTATATCTATTGCTCCAACGATCTGTGAAGGGAACTTAGTAGCGTATTGTCCATGTCCAAGAGTTAACATTTCCCAAATTTGTCTAGGCCTAGTGGGATCTAAACCTTTAAGTAAAGGATTAATTAATTCATCTAAGTATGCTTGAGTAACTTTTAAGTTTCTTCCGGCTTCGGCAATTCCGGTGACACCTTCTTCTGTTTCTATTTGCAAAACTAATTGTCCGGGTCTACCAACAAAAGGTCTAGCATTATCTTCTTGAGGAGTTTTAATTCTATTAACTTTGATATTTTTTATTTTCATGATTTTCCCTTGTAATTTGATTTGCATAGAGCTGTTGATAATGAATTTTAAGAAAGTTACCTAATTTAGATAAATTCTGCAAATAAATTACTACTCTTCATGTATACTTTTTTTAACTTGATTACCCAAAAAACAATTAAATCGAATCAAGCTATTAATACGATTAATAGCAAAGAAGCTTTAAGTAAGCTGATATCGGATGCACTATCCAAAAAATATTTGAGTATTGATATTGAAGGAAATGGATTTTTCAGATATCCGGAACGAGTATGTTTGATTCAAGTGTCTTTTGACGATCAGGCTCACATCATAGATCCATTAGAAATTGATGATTTGATGGAATTGAGTAAAATTTTCGATAATTCTGAAATTATAAAAATTTTTCATGCCGGTGACTTTGATATCCGTAGTTTGCATAGAGATTATTCTTTTAATTTTAAAAATGTATTTGATACTAGTATTGGTGCTGCTTTTTTGGGATCTGAAAAATTAGGCTTAGATGCTATATTGAATGAATATGTGAACATCGAAATCAAGAAAGAAAAAAAATTGCAAAGAAGTGATTGGACAATTAGACCACTTCCTGATGAATCTATCGAGTACGCTGCTGACGATGTTTTGTACTTAAATAACACTAGAAAAGTCATGGAAAATAAATTATTAGCATTATCAAGATTAGATTGGGTCAAAGAAGAATGTGTTAGATTATCAAAAGTTAAATTTCAACCTAAAAATGAAACTACAGCTTTTTTTGATGTTAAAGGAAGTATTGATTTAAACCCTAGAGGTTTAGCTGTTTTAAAGTGTTTATATGAATTTCGTGAAGATGAGGCTATAGGTAAGGATAGGCCACCATTTAAAATTATGTCAGATTCAGTATTAGTTGAAATTTCTAAAGATCCTCATCAAAATTTTTCTAATATTTCAGGAATAGGTTATTGGTCAAATGGGACAAATTTACGACGTCTTAAAGAGGTTATAGAAAAAGGTTTAAGTTTGGACCCTCAATATAGACCTCAAAAAAGTAAACAAAGAATTAAAGGTATGACAAACAAAGAAAGAGAAAAATCTAATATTAGGCTAAAACAATTGAAGGAATGGAGAAAAGATTTAGGTCAAGAACTCAAATTAGACCCTAGTCTTCTTTGGCCTACTTCAAGCTTGGCAAGATTGTCACGTTTCCCTGAATCTTTTGAAGAAGAGTTTGAACAACCTGAAGTTCGTAATTGGCAAATTAAAGAATTTGGAGATTCGATTTCTCAAAATGCATTAAATTTATAACTTTTCTGATAAGGGGGTTATATGGAGATTCAACTTTCATTAACTGAATTATTATTTATAATGATTGTTATTGTACTTTTAGTTAGTTTGGTATTTTTGTATTTTTTTTCTAAAGTTATTGGTACATATAAAAGTCAACTCAGAAGTCAATCAGTAAAATTTGGTCAAATTTCTGAACAATTTATTCCATTACATAACCTTTTTCCCTGGGATTCTAAGCAATTTAGATTTTTAGGATCACCTATAGATGGAATTCAATTTGAGGAAGATCAAATCATTCTAGTTGAATTTAAGTCAGGAAATAGTGATTTAACTACTAAGCAACGTAAAATTCGCAATTTAGTTCAAAACGGGAAAGTTGATTTTCAAGTAATTAAAGTAAAGTAAATAATTTTTAAATTTAGGAGTAAATATGAACCCTCAAATTATTAAAACATGTTTAGAAATAGGTAAAATCTTAAAAGATAATAATCAAACTATAGCCGTAGCTGAATCTTCTTCAGGGGGCTTAATTTCTTCTTCTTTATTGGCTATTCCCGGATCGTCTGCTTATTTTTTGGGCGGATCAGTGGTTTATACAAAAAGTTCTCAAAATGCTTTGTTAGATATCACTGATGATGATCGAGTTGGAATTAGATCTTCTACTGAAGAATGTGCACTACTTTATGCAAATAAAATTAAGAGTAAATTGAATTCTGATTGGGGATTAAGTGAGACAGGTGCAGCAGGACCTACTGGAAATAGTTATGGAGATTCTGCAGGACATTCCTGTTTCGGAATTGTAGGTCCTATTTCTGAATCTATGACATTAGAAACAGGAATGTCCGACAGAGAAAACAATATGTTTGTTTTTACAGAAAATGGATTAAATTACTTTTTAAAGCATTTAAAGTCATATTATTCTCTGGCTTGATTACATATAATTTATATGTGTCTATATTATGAAAATATTTTTTTATTAGGGAGTTAAATGACTTACTTTACTGAATTGGCATTAAAGAGATCATCAGTAACTATTTTGGCCTTTTTGTTAGTTTTAGGTTATGGGATTTTTACATTTAGCCAATTACCTGTTGAAGTTTTACCTAGAATTCAATTTCCTCTTTTAACTGTTAGTGCTTCATATCCTAATGCTGGATCGGAAGATGTAGTTCAATATGTTACTGAACCACTAGAAAAACAAGTTTCAGGTCTTGAAGGGTTAAATTCTGTACAATCCATTACTTTTGAGGGCTCTACACTATTATTGATGTTCTATGACTATGGCATTGATATGGATGTTGCTAAAAACGAAGTAGAATCTAGGTTGGTTTCTATGGATTTACCAACTACTGTGGAAACTCCAACGGTTAATAAATTAGATCCCGGGGCACAAGCTGTACTCGAATTTAGTTTTATCACAGAAGGTGACCTCAATTCCTTACAAGATATAGTATCTAAAGAAATTGAACCATCAATTTTATCAATAGATGGGGTCAGTGACGTAGTAATCAGTGGAATTCAGAAATTTGATGTTGTAGTCAATGCTGATACAGAAGCTCTTTATCAAAATGACATTAGCTTAGATAAAATTTCTCAAATTTTTGAAGAAATGAATTTTTCAATGTCTTCCGGATTTATTTTTGATGGAACAGGAGTTGTTTCATTACGGACATCTCACTCAGTTTCAACTTTAGAAGATTTACAGAATATTGCTATTGGATCTAAAGATGGAAATGCTGTTTTATTAAAAGATGTTGCGTCTATTTCTAAAGTTCCATCTTCATCAAATTCTATTTCAAGGACTAACGGAAATCCAAGTGTTGGAGTAAGTGTATTTAAAGATCCTGATTCTAATACCGTGGATGTGACTCGAGCAGTTTTGGATATTGCTAATTCTCAAGCACAAAAATCTGGACTCGATACCGTAGTAATTTATAACGCAGGTCCTGATATTGAAAGTCAATTACAAACTTTGTTTAGCGAAGGAATATACGGATTCTTGTTTGCCGTGTGTGGTGTATTTATATTTTTGTTAAACATTAAACCTGGTTTTATGAAAGGTTTAGCATTGTCATTGAGACCAACTTTAGTAATAGCATTAACTATTCCTGTAAGTATTTTAGGTGGAGTACTGTTAATGGGATTTACAGACCTAACTCTCAATGTGATGACATTAGGTGGTTTGGCTTTAGCTGTTGGTCGAGTTGTAGATGATAGTATCGTTGTTTTAGAAAATGTTTACAGGCATATGCAAATGGGGGAATCAAAATTCGATGCAGCATTATCAGCTACTAAAGAAGTAGCAGCTGCTATTACCTCCTCAACATTAGCTACTATCGTTGTTTTTGCTCCTCTTGCATTCATTCAAGGATTAGTTGGATCATTTTTCTTACCATTTTGTATTGCTGTTTCTGCAGCTTTGTTTGCCTCTTTAATTGTTTCAATTACTTTTGTTCCTGTAGTTGGTGCATATATTTTAAGACCGGGAGATATGATTCAAGATAGTGAGAAAACGGGTAACAATTTATCTTTTATACAAAGGATTTATAAACCAGCCCTCATTTGGTCTTTACAACATAAAATCATTACTATATTTATAGCTTTAATACTCACGATGGGTAGTGTTTCTTTACCAGCATTAGGCCTAATTCCTGTTACTCTTTTTCCTTCGGGCCCTGCTAGGATTTTATCAGTAGATATTTCAGTTCCTCCTATACTTACTGAAGAACAAAAATTATCTAAAGTTTTAGATTTGGAAAAAGAATTAAAATCTAGATTAGATAATGGTCAGATAGAAAACTTTGTGACTACAATAGGTGGATCAGGTGTTTTTTCTAATCCTGATGATGTAGGGGGTTTTGCTAGTGTCTTTGTTAGACTCACTTCTGATGCACCAGATAATGTTGCGGAAATCTTAACTAATCAATTTCCTTCTGAAAGCTATGGAACTCAATATGAATTTGAAGAGTTGAATGCAGCAGGTCCACCTCAACCTGGTGTAGAAGTAAAAATAGTTGGTAATGATTTGGGAGATTTGTCTAGGGTAAACAACGAATTACTATTAGCATTAAGAAATTTAGATGGGGTAGATAATATTGAATCAGATTTAACTGGGACAAGACCAGAAATGAACTTGGTTGTGAATTCAGATATTGCTTCAACTATTGGAATGACGCCTCAAGAGGTTGCTGTGGCAATTAGTGCCCCTATGAAAGGACAAGATTTAGGGGATTTAATGTTAAATGATGAAGAAGTGAACTTGAAATTAAAATTAATTGCTTCTTCGATGTATGGTGCTCAAGATCCTTTTCAAGGATTCAATAATTTATCTGTTAATGGTCCTTTAGGATCTGCAACTATAGGCGAATTAGTTACTATGAATAGAGCTGAATCTCCCATTACTATTGCTAGAACAGATACAAATCGTTCAGCTACTATTACGGGCAAAATTACCAAAGAAGATACCAGGTCTGTTCAAATGGCTATAGATGCAGAAATAGATGCTATTTCACTACCAAATGGAATTGAAATTCAAACAGGTGGTCTTTTCTCAGATATTGCTGAAGGTTTTCAAGATATCTTTCTAGCAATGGCCATCAGTATTATTTTAGTATTTTTGGTGGTTTCGGGTAGTTTAGGTTCTTTGAGAGATTCTTTAGTGATTCTTCTGAGTTTACCTTTAGCTAGTATCGGTGCTTTTGTTGGTCTGGCTATAACAGGCAGATCTTTAGGTTTGCCTGCGATGATGGGATTATTGTTACTAATTGGATTAGTTGTTACTAACGCAATTGTTTTGATTGCGTTTGTGCAACAGTTGCGTGACGATAATTTTTCTGTAAGGGAAGCGTTGATTGAAGGAGGTTTGGTGAGGTTAAGGCCGATACTTATGACTGCTTTTACAACTGGTTTGGCGTTATTACCTTTAGCAGCTTTTGTTGGGAATGAGGGAGGAGGAATTATAGGGGAAGATTTAGCTACTGTGGTGATTGGAGGGTTGGCTAGTTCAACTTTTTTGACATTATTAATAGTTCCCATAGCATATGAGTTTATGCATACCACGTCACCGAAACAATGGGGTTTAAATTTAGTTAAGTTTGTTAGTAGGCGAATATTAAGAATTTAGTTTCAAGTGGAATTGAATTTATACTCTGACGAATTTTTGCATTCTTGCGCCTTCTAATGTTTCACCCACGTATAAACTACCTTCAGAATCTATTCCCAAAGCATGAGCAGCCATTATATCCCCATGTTCTCTTGTGCTTTGTCCCCAACCACCTAACCATTGCCCAGTTTTAGTTAAGATTTTGACTCCTGAGTTAGGAGAAACTAAGTTCGGAGTAACTCTAGTACCTTGGCGATGCCCTAATTCTGAGACAAATGCTGCTCCATCGTTACCTAAAACAATTTGGTTAGGCCTGTGTACTCCTTTCCAATGAGATACATATTGGCCTTCTGGCGTGAAAATTTGAATTCTATTGTTTTCCCTGTCACATACGTACACAAGACCAGTTGGGTCTACAGCTACTCCATGAGGAAGCATAAATTGACCAGGTCCGGTACCTCTTTCTCCCCATGATCTTATTAATTTACCTTGAGCAGAATAGTGATGCACTCTAGAATTCCCATATCCATCTGAGACATATATTGATCCATCTAAACCAAAGGCTATATCTGTAGGTTGATTAAATGGTTCTCCGCTTTGTTCTACAGATGGTTGATTGGGAGTTCCTAAAATCATTAATTGTTTTCCATCTATAGTCCATTTTCTGACAGTATGATCTCCCACATCGGTCGTCCATACGGATCCATCTGGACCTATTTCAATATGGTGAGCTCTAGTGAACTGTCCTTCACCCCAAGAATCTAAGATTTTTCCAGATTTATCTAAAACTATGATGGGATGCTCGCTTCTGTTATATGCAAAAATTCTATCTTGATCATCTACGGCAACTCCAACTACATGATTCCATTCCCATCCTTTGGGTAATGGGGCCCATTCTGGAACACTTTCGTAGGTATATTCTCCGTAACTTACTCTTAATGCTTTATCAGACATGGTTTGATCCTTCTATAAGTTGATTAATTGATTTTTGATTACGTCTCTGAGATTTGTATGTTAACAGACAGGTTTATTGACACAAAATTTTGTGAAATATAGACTTTTACTGTGGTGATAAATCAATGAGAGTAGTTTGTATAACCTTATTAATCAGTATTCTTTAATTTTTGCTTCTGCTTTTTTTGTAATTTTCTTTTCTTTAATAGGATTAAGATTTTTTTCAACAAAATATGTATTAGTATTCGTTCTCTTAAGTTTAATCTTAATGATTTTATTTCAGTCTATTCAAAAAAATTCGAATGAAGACATGTCCAGTGTACAAAGTTTTGAGAACATCCGGTCTTCAGGTTCACCTTATCTTGTTTATATGTATTCTGATTATTGAGTGGGCTGTTTAACATTAAATCCTATCGTGAGTAGGTTAGAGTCTGAATTGAGAAATGAATTCAAGTTATATAGAGTTGATGTTCATTCTCTTGTAGGCAATCATGTTAGTGACTTAATATCTACTAAAATGATCCCAACATTTGTACTTTTTGATGAAAATGGCAAAGATATTTTGATCAAGCATAATGTTCCCACAAAAGAAGAAGTTTATGAAAAATTTAGAGAGTAGGTGTAATTAATTTGACTAAAAAAGTTTTTGTCACTAGACCAATAGTTCCTGATGCTATAGATAAACTTAAAAGTTTTTTTCAAGTTGAGGTTTGGAATGAAACTACGCCTCCACCCAAATCTGTTCTTATAGAAAAATCTATTGAATATGATGCCTTTATGATTGAGGCTAATGATCCGATAGATATTGATGTGATCAACGCAGCCAAAAATTTAAAAATTGTATCTACTAGAGCTGTTGGATATGACAATATAGATTTGTCATCTGCTACATCTAAAGGTATTTTAATTGGAAATACTCCTGGAATTTTACATGAATCTTGTGCAGATTTTGCTATGGGGCTCATTTTGACATTAGGGAGACGAATTTCATATTCTCATCACAATGTCTTGAAGGGTAACTGGAAAGTTTTTGATCAAACTCCATATTTAGGAACAGATGTGCATGGTAAAACTTTAGGTCTTTTGGGTGTGGGGATGATTGGTAGTGCTGTTGCCAAAAGAGCTAGTGGTTTCAATATGAAAATTATTTAAAATAAGTTTTTTATTTGATTTTATAATACAATTTTATAATTTTGAACTTATTGTTTTTGCCATTAATTCAAAATAATTCTCATATGTCTCATAAAATTTATCAAATTCTTTTACTGTTGAATTAAAATCATCTGTGTAATTTTGAATAGATGCTAAAATTTCTGCATCGTCTCTTATTTGATGATAGGGTACAGAAATAGATTGATTTTCAGAAGCTTGCATGAATACATTTAGTTCATCATTATCAAATTGAAAATTAGATAATGTATTAGTAATGTCATCAGATAATGTTTTGAATGTTTTAATTCTTGTAACCATAGATAAAACATCATAGTAT
>CAJWPE010000028.1 GCA_913045625.1 uncultured Chloroflexota bacterium
GGCAGGACAAGTTGCGACTGTTGTGGATAGATTCACCAGAGATAATCGCCCATTCAAAATAATCACATTGGAGATGATAGACGGCAGCGTAGAAGCAGTTGTTTGGGAAGATACTCTAAAGACTACTCAAAACATTTGGAAACCTGGATCAATATTAGAAATTTCAGGAAACATTAGAGAAAGAGACAATGAGTACACTATTAATGTTTCTGATGCTTCTGAATTTAACGTAGATGAATTATTAAAAGGAAAACAAAAACATTCAATGGAAGAGATTCAAAGTAATAGTCAACTCAAAGAAGAAAAAACTGTACAACTAAATGGTGCTACAAATCATGTAAACAGTACTCCTAAAAAAGGCATATTGTTAAAGTTAAAAGAATCTGGTGATGCTAATACAGATGAAAATTTAATGGAAAACCTCAAACAACTTCTGTTATCTAACACAGGAAATGATGACGTCACATTTGAGATAGAAACTCAAGATACCTATGTGACAATGGACTGGCCAATAGTGAAAGTTGACGCATCACCTGAATTGGAATCAAAATTAAGTGAGATGCTTGGAGATTCCGGATCAGTACTTATTCAAAGCAAGATGTTTTAATAGTGGTGGGCGATGAGGGACTCGAACCCCCGACTCCCTGCGTGTAAAGCAGGTGCTCTAACCAACTGAGCTAATCGCCCTTGAGTAAAAGATCAGAGGAATATCATAACTGCATTGGTAGTTTTTGCCAAGAAATAGCTCTTAATCATGACCCAATTTATCATCTAAATATTTCTAAATTTTGGTGATTAAAAAATCCATCATTCTTTTTTCCATATAAACTCTATCGGAGTGTCCTCTAGGCATATGACGCTCTTTAGGAAAAGCTAACAAATCATATGATTTATCATGTTCTATTAGGTTTTGAATCAATTCTGCAGAATGAGTAAAATGAACATTTTCGTCTATCATTCCATGAATTATCATCAATTCTCCATCCAAATTTTTCGCATAAGTTGTGACATTTGATAAATCATAATTTTCAGAATTATCTTCAAGTAATCCTAAATATCTTTCAGTGTAATGAGTATCATATAGTTGCCAATTAACTACAGGAGCACCTGCCGCACCAACTCTAAATAATTCAGGGTATTTTGCCATACACATCAATGTCATATATCCACCATAACTCCAGCCAAAAACCCCTACTCTATTCTTGTCAGTTAATCCTTTATCAATCAACCAATCCAACATTAATTTTTGATCATCAACTTCAATTTCACCTAGTTTATTTTTAATAGCTGACTCAAAACGTACTCCGCGCCTATTGCTTCCGTGATTATCAACCAAAGCAACTAAAAATCCTTGATCTCTCAAATATTGTAGTCGTAAATTTGCAGTTAAACCCCAACTATCTGTCACTAGTTGAACATGAGGGCCTCCATACACATAAACCACGGTAGGATAAGGTCCAGTACCGAATATATTTTCATCTGGGTAAAATACTGCTGAATTTAAATATTCAGATTTTTTATGAGGAATTTTTAACAATTTGGGAGGAACTAAACAAAATTCTTCAATTCTTACATCTTTTTCAGGTGAAATATCTTTTATAAGTTCATCAGTTGTTAAATTTCGCAATTCAACTCGAGGTTCTTGGGATAATCCATGATAAACATCAATACAAACATTTTGATCAACATTAATTTTCACATTGTGAATTCCTGGTCTATTCAATGAAATGAGATCAATAAAACCTTCTTTATTAATCTTGTAAAGATGTTTTTCTAATTCTGAATCTTTAGTTGCAGTGAAAAATAATTCATGAGTATCTTTGTTAAATCCTTCAAATGAATCAATTTGCCAATCACCAGAGGTAATTTGATTAAGTTCCCGTGATGTTAAATCTAAATCATACAAATGCCTGAATCCTGTTTTTTCAGATGTCCAAACATATTTATTATCAGAAAAATTTTGAAAGGCTTCGTGAATATTAATCCAAGAACTAGATTGCTCTTGAATAATAGTCCCTAATAATTCCCCTGCATTACTATACAAATTCACGTCTAATTTTGTTTGTTCTCGATTTTGTAATTGAACAAGAATTTTATTAGATTTCACCCAATTCAATCGAGGAATATATTCATAGCTTGAAGTATCGATCCAATTACATTCCAGAGAGTCAATATCAACAATACCAATTCTAACTATAGGATTTTCAGATCCAACAAATGGATAATAATGAATTTCATCTTGATGATTATTATCTGCTAAATGACTGATTTTAAATGCTGGAATTTGAGAATTATCTACTTCAGAAAATGCTACAAATTTTGAATCTAACGACCACCAAAATCCATTAGGGCGTCCCATTTCTTCTTGAGCAATATAATCAGCAAGACCTCTAGTTTTATTTGAATCACCAAAAGTAATTTGTTTTAAATCCGACCCATCTAAATTAATCTGCCAAATATCTCCATTATTAATAAAAGCTATTTTTGTTCCGTCTGGAGATGATTGTGGAGAGACAGCTTTAATTTCAGGATTTTCTATTAAAAGTCTAGGTTGAGATTCAAAATCGTCTAAGACATAAATTTCTTCACCATGTGGTAATAAAATCTGTCCACCCTTTATCCATGAAAAACGAGTGATACCTGTTGATAATTGTCGAAGTCTTTGTTTTCTCATTTGTTCATCAAAACTTTCAATTTTAGATACAGACAGGTCATCTAAAATTTTTATTTCTTGAAAATTTTGTAAATCTATAACATAAAGAGACATTTTAGAGTCTGAATTAGATGATTTCAGATATCCTAAAAATAAATTATCAGGACTAAACTGAAATGAATTTGGAAGACTCATACCCGGATAAGGGAATTTTGCAATTTCCTCAATACTAAAAGACATAAAAGTTAATTCAAATTTTTATTAATCTGCAAGATTTCATTCAAGCTACCTGACCTAAAACCATCTAAATCAATCGTGACATATGAATATCCAATTTCTTTAAAATGAGCAGAAATCTCTGACTTTAAAGGCTCTTCAATCAAATCTTGAATTCTATCTTTGTCTGCTTCAATTCTAGCTATAGTATCGTGATGTCTTACTCGAATTTGCTTAAATCCTTTAGATCTCAAAAAATGTTCTGCACTAGCAATTCTAGTTAATGCTTCAACGGTGACTGTAGTTCCATACGGGATCCTAGAAGACAAACAAGCCTGAGCAGGTTTATCCCATGTTGGTAATTCCATATTTTTAGAAAGTTGTCGAATATCATCTTTGGTCATATTCGCTTCTACTAAAGGACTTCTAACACCATATTGTTTTGCAGCTTCAATTCCAGGTCTATAATCACCTAAATCATCTGAATTAGTCCCATTAGTTACAAAATTATAGCCTTCTTCTTCAGCAAATTTGATCAAATGAGTATAAAGCTCATCTTTACAAAAAAAGCATCTGTCGGGATTGTTAGCTTGATAATCAGGTCGGTCAATTTCATTAGTCTCTATCACTCTAAAGTTCACATTTAAATTCTCAGCAAACTCTATTGCATCTTCCAATTCAGAAGGCGCCAAACTTGGAGACTTTGCAATTACTGAAAGAGCATTCTTTCCCAACACTTGATGAGCAAAGGCTGCCAAAAATGTACTATCAACCCCACCTGAGTAGGCAACAATTAAACTACCCATTTCAGAAATAATTTCTGAAAGATGTTTTTCTTTTTGCTCTAATGTGATTTCTTTCGATTGAACCATAGCTATTTATTCTCCCATCATCTCTTCAACGATAGCTTTCATTTGATCACTATAAAATTCATATGGACGATTTTGATAGTTTAATATTCTTTGAGATTCTTCAGTATCAAACCAATCGTTCCATCCAGTCGTTTCTCTATATTGAGCCATTTCTATTGGGGCACCCATAAATTTAAAAAAATCTTCTACATAATCTTTACCTTGCAATCTCCATGAATTCCCGCCAGCAATGTTAAATATTTTCCCTATAGCATCTTTGGTGCTAACAGCAGCCACCAAAGCATCTGCAACATCATCTCTATGAACCATCTCAACTCTTTGTTCAGCAGTGAATGGCCATGGAGTTGGCGGTTCCAAAAATGCAGGAACAGCAATACTAGCAATTCTTAAAATCACATAATTTACTTTCGAATCTATTAAAACTTTTTCCCCATTAATTTTACTGTCAGCATAGACGTCAATAGCATTTTGTGGATGAGCAATGGTTACGGGGTTATCAACATAGGATGTGTCTCCATATGTGCTAATAGAAGACGTGAACACCATAATTGCTTCTGGAGAAACTTTTTTTATGGCAGTAACAATGTTCTGTGTTCCTTGAACATTTACAGAAAATGTCCTATCTCGGTCTTTTTCACTATTAGGTGGGAGAATTGCAGCAAGATGTAAAACTCCACGTACACCATCAACTGCTTCAATAACATCATCTGAATTTGTAACATCACCTTTAAGTATTTCAACATTATCCAAAGTTTCTAAATCAGTGAAATCCATAAATGGGAGATCAAATACTCGCACAGATTGCCCTTGAGTTAGCAACATGTTTGTTAGCTGTTTACCAACACTGCCTGCACCACCAGTAATTAAAATCGGTTTCATTAAGTTAATGTTGTCCCTTTCATTCCTGCTTTTTCTATAACTGTTTGTGCGCTTGAGATTAAAGTAGCAATTTGTGTCTCAAAAGTAGCCCAATCACCAGATGTTTTAGTTTCCAAAAGTGTAGATGCATCCCTCATAGCTGTACGAGTGGGGGGTATACTTGGCATAGTTTGAAAGAAAAAAGTATTACTAATCTCTTCAAATTTTTCAACAATTTCATCGATTGAAGTAGCCCAGCTTCCATTTTGAGAAGCAAGATCTTGTGTAATTTCTTTACAAGCATTGATTGTCTCTTCAAGCATTTCTTGACCTGACTGCATAAAATAGTTCTCCTTATATCTGCAAAGGGCGGCCAAATGGCCGCCCTTTAATATTCTAAACTAAATCCCTTTTAGAAAAAATTAATTGTCAGAGGAGGTAGGTTGTTCTACATTAACCACTTCTGAATCATCTTCATAGTGATGTTTAACCTTGTCTAGATCAACAACATCCAATCGATTAAATCCTTTACCATCAAATTTGTCATAAGGGAATGGTTGGAATTTTTCAAACTTAGCTGCAAACCTTTGCCTACTAGGCCTCTTGTCATACGGGAACCTAAATCTTTCAGGACTTTCAGGTTCACATTCAATTAATTCATAATTGCGACTTCCAAGTCCGATTTCGTGACCAGTGTTAATGCTTGTCACTTCACTTTGACTATGGAAAGTGGCGGCAGCAGCTTCAAATTTCTTGTCTCCGACGTGATGGGCTTCCATCAACTCAGCTTTAGAACCTTTAATACCTTCTGCCTCTCTAGCTTTATCTACACATGCCATATCAATTGCTACTGCATCAGTACTAGCAAATACTCCCAAATGGGGAACTATAGGCACATCAGCGTGACCAGCACAATCACATGCAGGAGAAACATCTAAAGCCATATTGATATACCCCACTTTTCCACGTCCAACTGCTTTTTCGACACCTAAACACGCATCAGCTATAGCTGCGTCTACTGCATCAAATTGAATTGGAGGAATATCCATCAATCCTCTTGGGCCCATTACACCAAAACAACCTAAACAGTTAGCACATTTGTCTCCATCCCATTCAAGTTGATCTTGTTCATTAATATGATAAAGGTTAAAAGGACAACAATCTTCAAGAATTTCCCAATCTGGAGTATTAGCTTTACCTTTAAAGTTTTCAGGATGAAATACACCGGCCGCACCTAATCCATAAGAAGGGTGTCCTCCCATGTGTACGTTAAACTTTCCTCTTTTAGATTGAGCACCAATTCCCAAATTTTTTAAAGCACCACCAATTACTCCCATGCTATGACCTTTAAAGTGAGTCAATGCAATCAAAGCATCGGCAGCTGCAATTGCTTGCGCAACATATGCTTCTTTCAAAATATATCCTTCAGGGATATCTACAACAAAATCACTTGTACCAATAAATCCATCTGCACAAATGAATGGGCAACCTAAAGTTGCAGAGCTATATCCATTTCT
Organism: uncultured Chloroflexota bacterium; assembly: GCA_913045625.1. Taxonomy (GTDB): domain Bacteria; phylum Chloroflexota; class Dehalococcoidia; order Lucifugimonadales; family UBA826; genus AG-426-M11. The sequence continues at coordinate 6,117 of CAJWPE010000028.1, forward strand.
CTCTGCAGTTTGCAAAATATCTATTTCTGAAGACCTTGATCCCCAAGGACTATATGTGGAAGTAGTAGTGTCGCAAACAAAAGGTCTCCCACCTAATTCTTTAATTCTATCTGCCAATGTTCTGGCATACAAAGGTCTCAAATAAGCCGAGTTATTCCATTCTCCACAGTGGACTTTAATAGCCACAATGTCATTGGGCTTAATCATTTCGTCTAAGCCTGCAGCATCAAAAACAGTGATCATTTTTGAAGACAACGCTGTCTCAGTAGATTCTGAGTGAGCATCCATATAATAAACTTTCGATTCTGACATATTTCCCCCTAATACCTCTATAAGAGTAAATTTACTATCGTACGTACCCGGAGAGTAGCATTTCATCCTATTTGTGTCAATTATTTCACTTAACAATCAGTAAAAGATAAAATATAAGAAATAAAAAAAATTACTGACTAAATGGAGCTAATATGACACTCAATAACATTGATTTATTCCCACACAATACTTCTATAAATTCATCCGGTAATTTAACTATAGATAATTTAGATATAAACGCCCTCGCAGACGAATTTGGAACTCCTCTTTATGTGTATGATGAAGCCACTATCAGGTCCATTGCAAAAGAATACAAAAATATGTTCCAAAACTTATACCCTGATACCAAAGTAGCATACGCATCCAAGGCTTTTATGAGTTTATCTATGGCTAAAATAGCTAAAGAGGAAAAATTAAGCTTGGATGTTGTTTCAGGTGGTGAAGTTTCTATAGCCGCAAAAAGCGGGTTCCCTACATCAGAAATGTATTTTCACGGCAATAATAAAACCCCACAGGAATTATCAGAAGCCATAGACTCTGGTGTAGGAACTATAGTTGTTGACGGCTTTCATGAATTAAGGCTATTAAATCAAATTGCAAAAGATAAAAACGTCGTTCAAGAAATCATGCTAAGACTTTCTCCTTCAGTTGACGCCCATACACATGGACATACGACTACAGGAATTTTAGATGTCAAATTTGGTTTTTCAATAGAAACTGGCGAGAGTTCTCAAGCTATTGACGAAAGTCTAAACTCTAGTAATCTCGATTTAAAAGGAATCCATTTTCATTTGGGGTCTCCAATTTTTGAATTAGAACCATACTCTACAGCTATAGACACTGTTTTAGATTACTTAAAACCATTTATAGAAAAAGGGTTGAACTTACGAGAATTCAGTCCAGGAGGTGGATTTGCAATAGGATATGTCAGCCACGAACCTCCTCCTCCAATCTCTGCATATGCTGAAACCATAACATCAATGCTAATAAAAAAATGCGATGATTTAAATATCCCAACCCCTACTCTCATAATTGAACCAGGACGATCAATAGTAGGTAGAGCTGGAGTAGCCATTTATACTGTTGGGGTTATCAAAGATATCCCAAATGTCAGAACATACGTATCTGTAGATGGAGGAATGGGAGACAATATCAGACCTGCGTTATATGGTTCAAAATACGAGGCAGTTGTTGTAAATAAAATGACTAATCAGTCTAGAGAAACTATCACTTTAGCAGGCAAATACTGTGAATCCGGAGACCTGTTGATCAAAGATATTTCGCTTCCACCAGTAGAATCGGGAGACAGAATCGCAATTCCAGCTTCAGGAGCATACTGTCTTTCTATGTCGAGTACATACAATATGAACCCTAGACCTGCTGTAGTAATGATCAATCAGGGCACAGCAAGACTAATCAGACGTAGAGAGACTTACGAAGATTTGATGTCTTTAGATTTAGTCTAAAGTGTTATTTAATCAATCACAAAAACCTTATATTGTTTACTTTATATTAATTACAAACACGCTACTTTTTTCTAGTACTGAACTTTTCGGTGGTAGCACTAATTCATCCGTATTGGTCAATTTTGGGGCTCTCTATAGTTTATATGTATCAGAAGGCCAATATTGGAGATTATTAACTGCAATGTTTTTACATGCAGGATTCTTTCATTTTGCTTTAAATTCTTTAAGCATATTGATTATGGGATCATTAGCCGAATCAATATTAGGACACAAAAAATTTTTATTCATTTATATATTTTCAGGAATTACGGCTAGCATTATTAGTCTTACTTTTTTGCCTTCATATGCAGTAGCTATTGGCGCAAGTGGTGCAATTTTTGGAACTCTAGCAGCTATAGGGGTATATTACTTTTTTTACAGAAAGCAATTAGGTGAATTTGGCAAACAAAATTTTAATGCGATTTTGATTCTGGCATTCGTAAATTTAGCCTTCGGTTTTATGGGGTCAGGTGTAGATAACTGGGGACACATTGGGGGATTGATTGGTGGAATAATTTCTGGAGTATTGGTAATTCCAAAATATACCCGCAAATGATTTGTTAATTTGCTATGATTCTAATTCAAAATCACTCAGGAGTTTTCAATGGTTTGGGAAGATGAAATTAAGGAATTAAATCATAGACTAAATTTAGCTCAACAAATGGGAGGCAAAGAAAATGTTGAACGTCAACACTTTTTTGGCAAACTCACAGTTCGAGAAAGAATCAAACTGCTGGTAGACTCAGGGTCATTTAACGAAGCATCAGCATTAGCTGGAGCAGCATCATACGAAAACAATGAATTAGTTGACTTCACTCCTTATCCCAGAGTTATGGGAACAGGAAAAATTAATGGATTCCGTGTACTCATCGATGGTGGAGATTTTACAGTCCGAGGTGGGTCTGGAGAAAAAGGCACAGGCAGTCAACCAAGCCCTTTGAAATACGCTTCTCAATGGAGATTACCCTTAATACGACTATTAGATGCTGCTGGTGGAAGTGTACGAACATTTGAACAAATAGGAAGAACGTACACACCTGATGGCCCTAGTACTGAACTAGCTGTAAATTTATTGAATGAAGTCCCTGTAGTTTCAGCTGTTCTAGGATCAGTGGCCGGGCTACCTGCCATTGAAGCATGTTTATCTCATTTTACGGTAATGGTCAAAGATACCAGCCAAATTTTTGCTGGCGGTCCCCCTGTAGTAAAAGCTGCTTTGGGATATGACATATCAAAAGAAGACTTAGGAGACTACAGAAGTCAAGTAATAAAGACTGGTGTAATTGACAATTTAGCAGATAGTGAAGAAGAAGCTTTTGAAATGATTAGAAAGTTTCTGAGTTATATGCCCTCTAGTATTTGGAAAGTCCCTCAACGAATAGAAACTAATGATGACCCAAATCGCAAAGATGAAGAATTACTTTCTATAATTCCAAAAAATGTGAAACGTAGTTACGATGCTTACAAAATACTCGATCATGTATTAGACAAAGATTCGTTTTTTGAAATATCTCCATTTTACGGTAAAGCTAGAATTACTGGATTAGCTAGGGTAAATGGGTACCCAATTGGAGTAATGATTAATAATCCTAGACATTTAGGAGGATCTACAGACATTGCTGCTGGAGAAAAGAGTATGAGAATAGTTAGCTTATGTGACACTTTTCATCTTCCTATAGTTTCATTCGTAGATGAGCCGGGCTTCATGGTAGGCATGGAAGCTCAAAATGCTGGCATAGTTAGAGCTGGAGCTAGAATGGTATCTTCTTTAGCAAGAAGTCAAACTCCTTGGATCAGCTTTTATATGAAGCAAGCATACGGAGTAGCTGGACAATCTCATCACAGAACAACTGGTATGTATCATAGGTATGCATGGCCGTCAGGAAGATGGGGATCTATGCACATAGAAGGAGGAGTTTCAGCAGCTTACAAAAGAGAAATTGCTGCTTCTGACGATCCCAGTGCAAAACAAAAAGAAATAGAAGCTCGCCTTAACGCTATGGCTTCACCATTTCGTACCGCAGAATCGACAGGTGGAGCTGGTAACAATCATGGAATCGACATAATTGATCCTAGGGATACTCGTCCATTATTATGTGATTTTGTAGAAATGGCTCAAGAAATGATTGAAACTCAAATTGGTCCAGCGCCAGTACCTTACACACCTTAATTAAAAACAGGAGATTAAATATGGAACAAAGACAAATTGGAAATACCGACTTAGTAGTTTCAGCTTTAGGTTTTGGCACTTGGGAAATGGGATCTACATATGGGGCAATCGATGTAAAGGAAGCTAGTGAGGCAGTGAATTCTGCCATAGACCACGGAATCACACTATTTGATACTGCAGAAGTTTACGGCCCTTATATTTCAGAGGAACTATTAGCCAAAGCTTTAGGACCAAAAAGAAAAGATATTGTATTGGTCACAAAAGTGGGATTCGAATATTCCAAAGAGCCAAAAGTCACAGGTAGAAATTCTAAATATGACCACATCATAGAACACGCTAATGGATGCTTAAGCAGATTAAATACCGACTTTATAGATCTATTACTAATACATTGGCCAGACCATGACACACCTTTTGAAGAAAGCATTGGTGCATTAGAGCAACTGAAAAACGATGGCAAAATCCGTCATTACGGAGTTTCAAATTTCACTCCTGAAATGATGGAAGAATGTGAAAAATATGGTCATATTGCTGTAAATCAAGTTGGATACCATATGTTTGACAGGCGAATGGAATCAGAAGTTTTGCCATTCTGCAAAGAAAATGAAATTGGCTTCATGGCTTATGGAACATTAGGATTCGGGTTACTTTCTGGAGCATTCACTAAAGAAACTAGTTTCATTGAATCAGATTGGAGAAGTAGCGGTTTTGCTTTTAGATTACCCTTGTTCCAGCCCGAAGAATTTGAAAAAGAAATCAATGTTTCTGAAAAATTAAAAATCATAGCTAACAAATATGATAAATCTCTTCCTCAAATGGCAATCTCTTGGACATTAGGCCATCCAGCTGTATCTGTAGGATTAGTAGGAGTAAGAAACGAAAAAGAGCTCAAAGAAAATGTTGCCGCAGTAGATTGGAAAATTAATTCAGAAATACGATCAGAAATAGATCAAGTTTTTGAGGAAGAAGGAGTTCCAACTCACGTAAATACAGATCAAGCAGTTTAATATGACTATTACAAAAGCCGTAATTCCTGTAGCTGGGTTGGGAACTAGGTTTCTTCCAGCGACGTTGGCTGTTTCAAAAGTAATGATTCCTATTGTAGATCGACCATCAATTCATTATGCAATCGAAGAATTACACCAAGCAGGCATTACTGAGGTAATTTTCATTATTTCTCCTGATCAAAAATCCATCAAAGATTATTTTCAACCACGTCCTGATATAGAAACATTACTTCAAAACAGAGGCGAAACAGAACTTTTAAAAAACATTCGTTCAATTCAAAATTTAGTTTCAATAAATTTTGTAACTCAAGAATCGCCCTTAGGATTAGGACATGCAATACTTCAATCCAAAAAATTGATTGGAGATCAAGCGTTTGCAGTGTTATTACCTGACGACCTAATTTTTGGAAATGAATCTACAACATCTGAAATGATAAAAATTTTCTATCAACACCCTGGCATAATTCTTGCAGCTAAAAAAGTTAGTGATGAAATGATTCCGAAATTAGGAATTATTGATCCTTTAAATATTAAGGGACAACAAATTCAAGTTAAATCTGTAGTTGAAAAACCTAATTTAGAGAATGCTCCATCAAATATTGCTATTATAGGCAGATATATACTCCCTAAAGAAATTTTTGAAAAACTAACATCAATACAACCAGGTGCTTTAGGTGAAATCCAACTTACAGATGCTATTGATTTATTGATGACAGAATCCTCTTGCACGGCATATCAATTCACTTCAGATCATTTTGATATTGGAACCCCTGTAGGATTAGTAAAAGCTAGTGTTTATCAATCATTAATTAGAGAAAACATGAGTAAAGACGTTTCAAGTTGGATAAAATCAACACCTTTGCTAAATAAGGATTCGAAATGACCATTTGGATAATTGTATTTTGGATAGTAATCATCCTAATAGTAACAGTGCTAATTTATGGTTGGGTTATAACTATCAAAGAACTTCGCAAATGGCGCCACAAGTAATTATCTGAACCAAAACAAAACACCAAATGTATATATCACCCAAACAAAAATTGACGGCAAAATAATTATATCTTTCATTATTATATCCTCGGGTTTTTCACCTTGTCCTTTGTATACAACAAGATACAAGTATCTAAACAAACCACAAAAAACAAAAGCTGCAGATACAACCATTAAATTATTTGAAGGTAAATTTTCAGCTAACAAAGTATAAGAGAAATAAACTATGGCTATAAAAAGTGAAATGATTACCAAAGTAACTTTTAATTTCCCTAATTCGTAATTATATAAAGAATCTCGGGTTTCATTAGATTTTGATGAATGAAGTTTTTCTGAATATCTTTTTGATAATGCAATGAATAAAGCGCCTAAAGCAGTACAAATATATAGCCAATTTGACATTGGAATTTCAATAGCCAGTGCACCAGATAAAACTCTAATGATAAATCCTGTAGATATTGAAACAACATCCAAGATAAATATGTTCCTAAACATAAAAACATATCCAAACATAATTAACAGATATGAAATCATCGCAAACAAAAAATCAAGTCCAATAAAAAAAGCAAAAAATAAAGCAATCAAACCAATAATTAATGATGAAATTCGTGCAAAAAATACTGACAATTTACCAGACGCAATAGGTCTGTATTTTTTTATGGGATGATTTTGATCTAATCGAATATCTAAAGAATCATTAAGTAAATATATGGAAGAACTAATCAAAACAAACCCTACAAAAGCATTGAAACTAGTAAAAAATATTCCCCAAAAATCTTCAACAAACCAAGACTCATTAAATGAAAAAACCATAGGTAAAAAAATCACAAAATTTTTAACCCATTGTTTGGGACGGGAAGATTTTAAAATTGATGACAAAACGTTAATCATTAATACATACTATCTCAACAATACCCATATAAAAACAAACCTTAAATCTGTTTTTCATAAATGTTAAAATGACACAAATTTAGAGAGGTAACAAATGTCTGGACATTCAAAATGGTCAACAATCAAACATAAAAAAGCTGCCACAGATGCTAAAAGAGGTAAATTATTCACAAAATTATCTAAAGAAATCATAGTCGCAGCAAAAATGGGTGGTGGGGATATTGAAATGAATTTCCGATTGAGAATGGCAGTTCAAATTGCTAAAGACGCAAATATGCCTGCAGACAATATAGATAGAGCTATAAAAAAAGGATCCGGATCAGGAAATGATGGAGATGCAATGTCTGAAATAGTTTATGAAGGATATGGACCGGGTGGAATTGGAATAATGCTAGAAACGTTGACTGATAATAAAAATCGAACCGTTGCTGATATCAGGTCTACATTATCTAAAGCAGGAGGTAACATGGCTGAGTCAGGAGCAGTCGCATGGCAATTTGAACAGAAAGGCGTCCTTGTAATAAATGTACCTCAAGATCAAGCTGAAGAATTCGCTATGATCGCCATCGATGTAGGTGCTGAAGATTTCGAAACTTATGACGGTACACTACATATATACTCCCCGCCTACTGACTTGGAAAGTATAAGAAATACATTTTCTGATCAAAATATAGATGTTTCCTCAAGTGAATTATCATTAATACCTAGTAACACGATTTTATTAGACGATAAAAAAGCTGTTCAAACACTGAAACTTCTTGAACAATTAGAGGATCTCGACGACGTTCAGAAAGTCTTTTCTAATGCTGACTTTTCTGAAGAAGCCATGATTAGTTTCCAATCGTAGTGATAGTAGATTTTTTTAGCATAGAATTCGATCATATGCCCCCTAAAGAACTTAGGGGAAACAGTAGAGCCTATTGGGCTCAAAAGATTGCTCCTAAACGAGCATTTCAAGATGAGACAATCATTAAACTCAGAGAAATCAACCCAGGATTTATGGGGAAAATCAAAATACTTTATAAAGCATTTTATGCAGGGAAACCAATTGATATAGACAACTTAATCACAGGAATGAAATATGCTCAGGATTGTTTACAATTAGAAGGAGTGATTGAAGATGATACTCCTGACCATGTCATAAGTGTGTCTGTAGAATATGAAAGGGTAAAAACTATGCGTGAAGTCAAACTTGTTATGGAAGTTTCAAAGGTTTTGAGTGACATATGATTTCAAAAATTTCAGGCAAAATCTACGGGAAACATTCCGACCACATTGAAATAGAAATAGGACATGGAATCACTCTAGTAGTGTACATGCCTCCATCAAACATAAGTACTTTAATTGATGAAGATCGTATAGAGGAAGTTTTTACTTCTCTGCAATTACGACAAGACAGCATAACAATTTTTGGGTTTTTGGACTTGCAAGACAGAATCACTTTTGAAAAATTAATCACTATTTCTGGAGTAGGCCCTAGATTGGCTGTTGCAATATTGTCAGCAATGAATTCAAGTGAAATTTTTCAAGCAATCGAAACAGAAAACTCTCACCTGATGACTCAAGTACCTGGAGTTGGGAAAAGAACTGCAGACAGAATGATATTGGAGTTAAAAGGCAAATTACAAGCACCACAAAACACTATACTTACATTTGAATCTAACAATGAAATTGTAGAATCATTAACTGCATTGGGGTACTCCACCAATGAAGCTAAATCTGCAGCTTCTAAAATCCCAACTGGTCAAAATCTATCATTAGAAGACAGAATACGTATAGCTTTACAAAACATTTCATCAAATGACTAATTATGACGATTGGGCAGAAATTTACGATGAAATATATTCAGAATATAAAGATGATTTGAATTTTTATCAAAATATCTCATCTGATTCAGAATCTATTTTAGAAATCGGGTGCGGTACCGGAAGAATTTCAATACCATTAGCCCAGTCTGGCAAAGCTGTGCACGGGATAGACATATCGACAAAAATGATAGAAATTGCTCAAATAAAAAGCTCCCTATCTAACCTTACTTTTCAAGTGATGGATATGAGGGAATTAAATTTCAAACAACATTTTGACACAATTTTAATTCCTTTCAATGGTTTTCAATCACTTTTAACTGTCTCTGATCAAATCAAATGTCTGAAAAGTATAAAAAAACTTTGCCATAAAAACTCAAAAATAGTTTTTGATATTTTTTTCCCTGACAAAGAAATATTTGACCAAAAAAACTCAAATTACTACCTTGTCTCCCAAAAAACTCAAAAATCTATAGAAGTTTGGCACAAGACAAATTTTGATTTTTTCAATCAATTAATTCATACGAATTTACGAGTCATCCAATTACTGAATGACGAAAACCCTAAAGTTAGTTACAAATCTTTCACTCTAAGATATTGTTACCCACAAGAATTAATTTATTTATTTGAGATCTCAGGATTGAAAATAGTTAATATGTATAGTGACTTTAACAAAACACTGTATGAAACAAATCAACTGGTAATTGAGGCCCAAATTATTTAATGAATAAATTTAATTTAATTTCAGATCTCAAACCTACTGGGGATCAACCTCAAGCGATTGAAAAAATATCCCAAAAAATTTCTAATAATGTTTCTGAACAAACATTATTAGGGGTAACAGGAAGCGGAAAAACTTTTACCATGGCGGGAGTAATAGAAAAAGTTCAAAAGCCAACACTAGTTTTAGCCCACAACAAAACTTTAGCTGCTCAGCTGGCTACAGAATTCAAAGAATTTTTTCCACAAAATGCTGTTGAATACTTTGTGAGTTATTACGATTACTATCAACCAGAAGCATATGTGGCGCGTACGGATACCTATATT
>CAJWPE010000029.1 GCA_913045625.1 uncultured Chloroflexota bacterium
TCACTGATGAAATTGATCGTTTAAATCAAGAAAAAACAGAAATTAATGCTTATATCACATCTTTATCTAAAAGATTATCAAATCAAGACTTTATGGATAAAGCACCCATTGAAATTATTGATAAAGAGCGTGACAGACTTAAAAATGCTGAAGATAGGAAACAAAAAATTACTGAAATATTAGTTGCTATATCTAGTTAGCTACTAAACCACAACATCTTTTATATTTTTTACCACTTCCACATGGGCATTGTTCATTTCTACCAATTTTAGAATCAGAATTTTTTACAACAGACTGTTTTACAGTACTAACAGAGTTCATCACAGAAGTTTGAACCTTAGCTGACTGTTCAATCAAAGAACGAAAAATAACATGAATAATGTCATCAGCAATTCTTTCTTGTAAATCTTGAAAAAATTGATGGCCTTCTTTTTTGTACATTACTAAAGGATCTCTCTGACCAACTGCCTGTAGCCCAATGCCTTGCCTTAAATTATCCATATTCGTCAAATGCTGAACCCAATTAGTGTCTATAGCCCTTAACATTAAATTTTGCTCTAATTTTCGACAAAATTCTGGACTCATAGTTTCTTCAGACTTGTCATACATTAAATTAGACCAACTAACTACATCATCTCTGTATGTAACAGAATCCATTTCGTAAATTTTTTCATTATTTAACAAATCTTGATTCAAAGGAAACATAGACTGTAGCTGAGTTTTTACATGGTCAACATTCCACAAACTACGGTCAGCACCATGCATATTCGAGTCAACAATTTGATCAATCTCTTTACTAACTTGATTCAAAATTTGTTCTTTTAAGCTAGTACCAGATAAAACTTTATCTCTTTGTTGATAAATGATATCTCTGTGATTATTAACGACGTCATCATAATCAACTAAATGTTTTCTCATATCAAAATGAAACGATTCAACTTTAACTTGAGCATTTTCTATAGACTTAGATATCATTTTATTTTCAATAGGGACATCTCGTTCCATTCCAGCCCAATCCATAATTGAACCTATTCTTTCACCCCCAAATCTTTTAACTAAACCGTCATCTAAAGCACAGAAAAATTTAGTTTCCCCTGGATCTCCTTGACGACCTGCACGACCTCTCAATTGATTATCTATTCTCCTAGCTTCATGTCGTTCCGTACCAATAATGGCTAATCCACCGAGGTCCAAAACTTTTTGATGATCAGATTCCCATTTATCAGAATCTATTTCAGGAAACTCAGGATTACCTCCTAAAACAATGTCTGTACCTCTACCTGCCATATTTGTTGCAACTGTTACCGATCCTGGTTTACCTGCTTCAGCAACTATTGAGGCTTCACGTTCATGATGCTTTGCATTAAGTACTTCATGTTTAATACCTCGTTTTTTTAACATCTGACTTATTTTCTCTGATTTATCTATATCTGTAGTACCAACTAAAACGGGTTGGCCTAAATCTATTTTTTTAGCTATTTCATCAATCACAGCAGAGTATTTTGATTCTTCATCTCGAAAAATCAAATCAGTATGATCTATTCTTTTAACAGTATTATTAGTAGGTATAGATACAACTTCTAATTTATAAATTTTCCAGAACTCTTCAGCTTCAGTAGCAGCTGTTCCAGTCATACCTGCCAATTTTTCATACAACCTAAAATAATTTTGAAGAGTAATAGTTGCATATGTAATAGATTCTCGTTGAACTTGGACTTTCTCCTTTGCTTCAATAGCTTGGTGTAACCCATCAGAATAGCGCCTTCCTTCCATTAAACGGCCAGTAAACTCATCGACGATTACAACTTCACTATTTTTAACAACATATTCAATGTTTTTCGAATAAACATACTGAGCTCTAACAGCATTTTCTATAAAATGAACTTTGGAATAATTTTGGGGATCATACAAATTATCTAATTTTAAAATGTTTTCAATCTTTGAAATACCATTCTCTGAAAACGCTATTGATTTATGCTTTTCTTCAATAGAAAAATCTGTACCAATCTCTAGCATAGGTGCAATACGAGCAAATTGAAGATATTCGTTAGGGTTTTGTTGAGACGGTCCACTAATTATTAAAGGTGTCCTAGCTTCGTCTATTAATATATTGTCCACTTCATCAACAATAGCAAAAGCTCGGTTTTTTTGAACTCTTTGATTGACAGAATCAACCATATTATCTCTCAAATAATCAAACCCGAATTCATTATTAGTACCATATGTAATATCTGCTAAATAAGCTTCATTACGATTAATTACTCTAACCGGGTCAGAATTATTATCTTTAATATTTGAGGAATCGTATGCAATTGCAGAATCATGCTGCAGCGCAGCTACAGTAACTCCTAAATAGTCATAAATTTTTCCCATCCATAATGCATCTCTTTTAGCTAAATAATCATTAACTGTAACTAGATGAACACCCAAACCATTTAAGGAATTTAAATAAGCAGGGAGAGTAGATACTAAAGTTTTTCCTTCACCAGTTCTCATCTCAGAAATTTTTCCCTGATGAAGTACTATTCCGCCAAGCAACTGAACATCAAAATGACGTTGACCTAAAGTTCTTATACTAGCCTCTCGAACTAAAGCAAATGCCTGAGGTAACACATCATCTAACGGGATGCCAGATTCAACTAATTTCTTTAATTCGTTCGAGTGTTGTTTAATCTCTTCATGCGTTAATTTTTGCATACTGGATTCAAGGGAATTAATATCATTTACAATTCCCTGTAATTTTTTGATTACTTTCTCATTAGAATTTCCAACTAATGAATTAACTTTATCTAAAATACCCATAATTAATTCCGATATATCAGATATTCATTCTGTGAGTAGCAACAAATGTAGCACTAAGTGAGGATCCAAACATTGCACCCACAGATTGACCATGATGAATTCTTTTAATAGCTTCACCTAACATGGGTGCTGTAGATAAAACTGTAATTTTTGATTCTCTTTCTAGGTTATTCACAGGCAAAGTGTCTGTGACTACTATTTCTTTAATACTACTAGATTCTAATATTTTCCTAGCGTCACCTGACATGACACCATGAGTAGCTGCGCAATAAATTTCTCTTGCACCATGGATACTCAACGCTTCAGCTGTTGCAATAACTGTACCTCCAGTCCCCACTTCATCGTCAACGATTAATGTAGATTTATTAGTTACATCTCCAACTAAACTCATTGACTCAACTTTATCTTCATTACCAATACGGTGTTTTTCAACTAAAGAAATTGGAACATTAAGATACCGTCCTGTATCTCTAGTTCTTTTAACATCGCCTGCATCTGTAGCTGATGCAACTTCTATATCTATGTGATTGTCTTTAAAATAACCCGCTAACATTGGAACAGCAGTTAATTCATCTACAGGAATATTAAAAAACCCTTGAATTTGACCTGCATGCAAATCAACAGTCAAAACACGATCAGCACCTGCTACAGTTAATAAATTAGCAACTAATCGTGCAGTAATAGGAATTCTAGGTTGATCTTTCTTATCACTTCTACCATAAGAAAAATGAGGGATTACAGCAGTAATCCTGCCAGCAGAAGCACGTTTAGCAGCATCAATCATTATTAATAGTTCCATAATATGATCATTTACTGGATCTGAAAAAGTTTGTACTAAAAACACATCTCGTTCACGTATATTTTCTTTAAACTTCACAAAAGTATTATCATTACTAAATTTAAAAACTTCACATTCGCCCAAGGGTATATCTAAGTACTTGCAAATATTCTTTGCAAGAGCCGGATGAGAATTACCTGTAAATACCTTTAAATCTTCGTAGTTTGGCATACGTTATAAGCGTTAGTAATTTGATAGATGACGAAATTATAGCACAACGATTTATCTGAATTAACTAATCAATAAATTCTGTATTTTTATGAATAAAACCATTCGCCTTCATAAATGTTTCTTTCGGGAGGAGCAGCCAAAAATTCAGCCATTTCACTAAATATTTCTGATGCTTTAGGTCCAGCTGATACTGCATCTTGCTCGTTTTCATATACACCAACTACAGCCATTTGAGTCTCTGAAAGAATTAACCAACCCAACCCAACAATTTTAGGTATTCGTAAAATTACATCTTTTTTAGACTCACCAAATTCTCTTGCTTCATCCATCATTCCGTCTTTGATTGTCAAAACAGTTCTTGAAATAGCTTTAGGCATAATTTTCTCCTTCTTTTTTATATGATATTTGAAACTAATTACTTATATAAGCCTATAAATATTATGATTTGTTAAAATTTTCTTACTTTATTATTGGTAACAAAGTACTATAACTGCTTAAAATTCCTCACTTTTTTATGTATCATCCATCTAAATAAGGAGGAAATCGTTGCTTAGCTTAAAAAGAAACGGCAAAGGCGAGTTTGTAGATGCGCCTGGAAAAAGATCTAGAAATATTTATTCTCCCAATTCAGAGAAACCCTTCAAATTAAGTAGGGGCAAATTTTCTGACTTCCTTACTTGCCAAAGATGTTTTTATTTAGACAGAGTAAAAGGATTAGCATCACCATCTATGCCTGGATGGTCGCTAAATTCATTAACAGACGATCTGTTAAAAAAAGAGTTTGACGTTTGTAGAGAGACACAAACACCTCATAGAATTTTTGATGAATCAGGTTTAACGAATATTGTTCCATTTAATCATCCTGATATAGATAAGTGGAGAGATTCTTTGCATCACGGAGTTCAATATCCGTTACCAAATTCAAACATTCTACTAACTGGGGGAGTAGACGATGTATGGATTGATTTACCTACTCAAAAACTAATTATAGTGGACTATAAATCTCAAGCAAATTCACAGCCCTTAACTCCTTCATACTACCTATCAAACTATTATCATGAAGGATATAAAAAACAAATAGACTTTTACGTTTATTTGTTCCAAAAAAATAACTTCTCAGTTTCCTCAACAGCTTATTTTTATGTATGCAATGGAATTAAAGATACTGATGGATTTTATGGCAAGATGCTATTCAATGAAAAATTAATCCCCTATAAGTGGGATACTTCTTGGATAGACACAAAATTAAACGAAATGTTAGAGGTATTAAATTCAGAAAATCTTCCTGATAGTAATCAATCATGTGAAAATTGTGCCTACTCAGTACAAAGATCACAAATGGAATCTTAAACTAAAGTAAATCCTTTATATCCGTTAGTAGCAACTTCATCGCACTTCTCATTATATTTGGGAATACCTCCTGCGTAAGGCATAAAAATCCTTCTTTTTCCAGGAACATTTGCTCCTACATACCAAGAGTTACAACCATACCTCAAAGTTGCAGATGCTACATCTTCAACATGCTCACCCCAATCTTCTTCAGATTGAATATCAGCATCAATCTCTACTTTTTGTTGTTCATGCATATAATTAATGCACTCTGAAATCCATTCAACGTGTTGCTCAATTGAAGTAATCATATTACTTAATACTGACGGGCTACCTGGACCAGTAATTGTAAATAAATTAGGAAATCCACTTACAGTGAGGCCTAAATAGGTAATTGGACCATCTTCCCATTTTTTGTTTAACTCAACCCCGTCTTTACCAACTATATTCATGGCTTTGAGAGCACCTGTCATAGCATCAAAACCAATTGCAAAAATTACAATATCAAATTCAAAGTCTTGGTTTTCAGTTCTGATACCTTTTTGATACAAGCCTTCTATGGGATTCTGATTAATGTCAATTAAGTTAACGTTATCTCTGTTATATGTTTCAAAATACTCAGTGTCTGCACAAAGCCGTTTACACCCAATTGTATTTGTAGGACAGAGTAATTCAGCTACCTCGGGATCTTTAACTATTTTTTTTATTTGCCTTTTAACAAACTCTGCAGCTACAGAATTTGCTTCATCAGTCTCTAAAATATCCTTGTAAGCGGCCGTGAAACCAGTTCCACCTTTATCCCATCTTTTTTGAAATTCTGCTTCTCTTTCTTCAGGTGAGACCTCAAAAATTCGGGACTCAGCACGATTTCTTCTACCTATTCCAGCTTGATCTAGTCGTGCATCTTGTCGGATTTGCGAGTAGTTTGCTTTAACTTCAGCCACTTCCTCAGGAGGCAAAACTTGCTGATTTGCAGGAATAGAATAGTTTGCTGTTCTCTGAAAAACTGTCAAATGTTTTGCATCTTTAGCAATCACTGGTATTGCTTGAACAGCAGAGGAACCAGTCCCTATGATACCTACTGTTTTTCCTTTAAAATCAACTCCTTCATGAGGCCATTTACCAGTCATATACCAATCACCTTGATAATCATGAAGTCCATTAAATTTTGGTTCATTAGGATCTGAAAGGGTTCCTGTAGCCATGACACAATAATTAGCTTTGTATGTTTCTCCGTTCAAAGTTTTTAAAGTCCAAATATGATCAGACTCATCATAAGTAACAGAATTAATTTTAGTATTGAAGTTAATATGATTCCGAAGCCCAAACCTATCTGCAACATGGTTTGCATATTGTAAAATTTCTGCACCTTCTGAAAATTTTTGAGACCATTCCCATTCTTGCTGTAACTCATCAGAAAATGAATAAGAATACTCAAGACTCTCTACATCACATCTAGCACCAGGGTACCTATTCCACCACCACGTGCCCCCAACTCCAGAAGCTGCCTCAACTATAGTGGCGTTAAACCCTAATCCCAATAATTTGTGCAACATGTACATGCCACCAAAACCTGCACCTACAACCACAACATCAAATTTCTTTTCAGCTACCATATTTACCTCTTCCTTGCTTAAGGGTGTAATCGCATTATAGCAATTTAAAAATAATTGATCTATTTTGTCTAATTTACTTTATAATCCCGCAATAAATCTATAATACAAAAGATAAAATGACTCAACAACAAATTTTAAACGGAATCAAAATTATAGAGATTTCTACAGATATCGCCTCTGCTTTTTGTGGAAAACTATTTGCTCTCTATGGTGCTGAAGTAATAACAATTGAACCCTTAAATGGACACCCAGTTCGGCATCTACCTCCTTGGCTGAATAATTCTAATGATCCTGAAGAAAGCATACTTTTTGCTTACCTAGGCATGGGGAAAAAATCTTTATCCGTAGATTTTAATAACAAAGATGACATTGATTTAATTCAAAATTTAATTAAAAGTAGTGATGGATATATAGAAGGATATCCTAGAAATTTCTTAAATGATGCTGGAATTGATTTAAAATCAATTATAGAGCAAATACCATCTCTTTCCGTGATACAAATTTCTCCATACGGTCAAACAGGGCCTAAAAAAGATTGGCTAGCAACTTCTTTAACTTCTTCTGCTTCAGGCGGACAACTACATATGACAGGCGATCAAGATAAGCCTCCATTACTACCAGTTGGACATCAAGCTTATTTACAATCTGGAATTCAAGCATTTGGTGGATTATTAACTAATATTTATGCAGCTACAGATTCAGGTGTAGGAGATATAACTGATCTTTCTATTCAGGAAGTTCAGGCAGTAACCCTAGAAATGGGTGGGCCCATGTCTCTATGGTTTGATTCAGACACACCTCGCAGAGGCAATAATGCAAATGGACATTGGGGTGTCCAAGAATCCTCTGACGGGTGGATTGGAATTGCTGCTATGCGAAGACAGATAGATTCCATATTAGATGTTATAGACATGAGTGAGTTAAAAAACAGTGAGATGTTTAGATCAAGTCCTTTATCACAGGAAGCTGCAGAGTTAATTATGGAACTAATACCCGAATACACAAAACAACATCCTTCAGAAGAAATTTTCAAAAAATCAGATCAATTCAGAGCCCCTTTTGCAAAAATTCCTACTCCTTCTGAATTACTTAAAAACGAACATTACGAAGCAATAAATTTCTGGAAGTTTGTCGATAATCCTAAAATTGGAACTCACCCCTCACCATCTGGTCCCATAATATTTGACGGAAACAGGGGTTCGTATCTCCCAGCACCCAGTATAGGAGAACATAATGATGAAATCCGTTCTATGAACTTCTCTTTTAATTCTGTGGCTAAAAAATCAAATCCTCTCAATCTACCTCTCAAAGGAATTAGGGTAGTAGATATGACACAAGTATGGTCTGGTCCATATGGTGCTAGATTTTTAGCTGACATGGGTGCTGAAGTAATCAAAATTGAAGGTCCCAAATTTCCAGACCCTGTAAGAACAGGAATTTCAGGTGGAGCTTTACCGACAATTAATTTATCTCCTTATTACAATGAATATAATCGTGGTAAAAAAAGTTTTACAGTAGATTTCAAAAAACCAGAGGGTCATGAGGCATTATTAAAACTCTTAAAAACTGCAGATGTATTTTTAGAAAATTGGTCTTCGGGAGTCGCAGAAAGGAATGGAATTGGCTATGAGGAAGTTAAAAAAATTAATCCTTCTATAGTTTATTTATCTATGCCAGGATTTGGCCATGTTGGGCCAGACAGCTCAAGAATTGGATATGGACCTACTATAGAACAAATGGGAGGCATAGTAGCAATTCAAGGATACGAAAACGGTCCTCCTCACAAATCAGGTATTTCATATGGAGACCCTATTGCAGGATCGACTTGTGCATCCGCCATCATTTGCGGATTGATTAATAGAAAAAAAACAGGTTCTGGAACATATATTGTTATTCCTCAAAGAGATGGAGTGACTGGCTTAATTGCTGAATATGTAATTTCTGACTATTTAGATCAACCCATGGACACGAGAGTTGGATTTAAACACCCAACTTCAATACCTCATAATATATATGCCACAATTCCAGATGAAGTTGGTCGTCCAATCTATTCCTATGACGGACAATTATTAGAAAAAATAGACGAAAGGTGGGTAGCTTTAGAGTGTAGAAACGATACAGAATGGGAAAAGCTCAAAAAAATTGTAGAAATCTCAGATTTTAACCACCCTGATCTCAATTCCTACCAAGGCAGAAAAAGAAACATACAATTGATAGACAAAAAACTGGGTGATTGGTGTAGTGAAAGAAGAGCAGAAGAAATTTCTGAACTCCTTCAATCAAACGAAATCCCTTCATCACCAGTATTTTCACCCTTATTATTACTTAACGATCCTCATATTCAAGATCGCGAATTATTTGTTGAAGTATTTCATAAACTAAAAAAACACCACCGCACAACACGGCCCACCTGGAGAATGGAAAGAAGAACTGAATTACCTCAAAATTCTGGCCCATGTTTTGGACAGCATAACGAAGATGTATTAAAAAATTTGGGCTATTCTGATGAACAAATTGCTAATATGTATGAAAAACAAGTAATTTCATTAGAAATTCTAGAAAAATAATGTCTCATTATAAAAAAATCGATTTGAAACTTTTTTTAATGGCATTTATGTACAGTACATATAATGTTGGGTTTTTCATGATAATTAATTTCAGGAATAACCACTCATAACACTTAGGGCCCATTACTTGGGCCCTAAAATCTCTAAAATTAGCTAGCAACCTCTCCTGCAATGTATGTTCCATCTTTCCACGTGGGTTCAGATTCACAATGCTCCATCATTTTCATAAATGATTCATTTGTTGCCGGGTCATTGGCGTTCTTTACATGAGCTTCTTGATTTTCAAAGACAGCAACACCTACCAAATCAGATCCATCATCAGGCTTCATCAAAAACCATGCAACCATTCCTTCTGGAGTTTCATCAGAGTCACTCATTAATTCGATTAAGGCTTGTTCGTGCCCATCTTTTACTTTAATCTCAAAAATTGTTCCGTACATGTTTTATTCTCCTGGGGCTTTATATGTAGCATTTGCAGCTTGTTTGAGGGCACTGACTCCATCTTCAAATGAAATTAATGGAATAGTTTTTAAACCTGAAACTCCTCCTCCAGCAGCAACAGCAATTGATAGTGCAGCAGCACTAATATTGTCTGGAAATTCAGCAATAATTACTAAATCATCGCCACCAAATGCCATATACGCAGACTCAACAGATCCTCCCATTTTTTCAAAAACAGGCGTGACAGCTTCTAATCTATTTTGAGGGTTTTTCACTTGTGCTGCCCATGCATCTGAAGTGTAAGATCCCATTAACAAATACTTTGCCATAAATATCTCCTTTTTAATTTAAGGAAAGAATATGTAAAATATCGAATAAAGGGAAGCTTTAAAAATTTAACAAAAAGTTAAGATATCTGAGTAGCTAAAAATACAGGTATCAACCGTTCAGTTTTATTCTGATAATCATGATAAGGGGGGTAAGCAGCAACAGCTAAATCCCACAATCTTGATCTTTCAGGAGAATCAGGAATTTCTGTTGCGATCATATCGAAAACTTTTGTTTCATCTCTAATCTCTACTTCTGGGTCAGATTTTAGATTATGGTACCAAAGAGGGTGCTTGGGCCTTCCTCCCTGAGAAGCAATTAAAATATAATTATCTCCATCAACCACTCTCATCAAAGGTGTCTTTCTAACTGCTCCAGTCTTCCATCCTTTATTAGTTACTATAATTACAGGCATACCTGTGTCACGTAAAGTAATCCCATCTACTCCGCCACTGCCTTCATAAAGTTCCACTTGGTCAGCAACCCATTTAATAGGACTTGGTATATATTCTGGCATTATTTTGCTCCCTGAAAAATTTGAACTCGATGTCGATTTGTTTCTACTACATACAACTTGTCATCAGCATCTATATATAAAGATACTGGACCCCAAAAAAAAGATTCAGTCTGTGAAGAAACATGATATGGCGAATTCAAATGTTCAGGTAAATCAGGAGTTAAATCTGATATCTCACGAGTCTCTTTTTCTTCTGGATTTGCCTCAAAGTACTCCTTAGCCCATTTAGAAAGAGTAGCTTCACCTCTTAAGGTGTTAACAAAAACTCCTCTATCATCAAAAACCTGGACTCGTTCATTTCCCCAATCAGCCACATAAATATTCCCTAATGAATCTACTGCAACAGAAGAAGGTCTTAACAATTTTGAATCGTCTGCTACAGATGAACCTATACTCATTAAATAATTACCTGAATTATCAAATTTCTGAACACGATCATTTCTCCAGTCAGCCACATAAATATTATCAAACCCATCAACACAAACACCCCACGGAAGGTTAAACTGACCATCACTTGAACCCAACTGACCCCACTGTAAAATAAATTGACCGTTTTTAGAGTATTTTTGAACTCTACTGTTTCTTTGATCAACTACTATCATTTCGTCTTTAGAGTTTGTTGTTATTCCAGAAGGTCCATCAAATTGCCCTTCACCCGAACCAGACTCACCCCATTTAGTTAAATATTCTCCAGTTTCAGAATAGACATTCACTCTATTGTTAAATTCATCAGTCACATGAATTCTTTGTGCTGAGTCAAATACCATATCCACAGCCAAAGCTAATTGACCATCATCTGAACCAAACCCGTATCCAAATTCATATAGATAATCTTCATCATAATTCATGACTCCAATTCTTATTGCCTTACGTCTAGCTACATCACATCTATTCAACACATAAATTTTTTGGTCTGGACCAATAGTCACACTGTGAGGGTTTTGAAAACCTCTTCCATTAAATCCATTATTTACAATTCCAATAGTTTTTAAATAAGGAATTGATAGTTCTTTGTGAATAGTCATTTTGTCTCCAATTAGGCTAGCTGATATTCTCTAGTTGATGCTATCAATCCTAAAGTTTGAGCAACGCATTTTGATCCCTTTGAATCAAAAGAACTAATGTCTAGGACATTATTGTCAGAAAACTCAGATACAAAATCTATTAAACTATCACGAGTATGGTCTCCTACTTGAATTGGACCAATTAAATCTAAACACCCATCCACTAAGTCGGGAACATTAATTTGTTCAGAGTATGTGTCTGAAAGCCGGCTAATAATATCTCTAACTCCCGATTTCGTAGTGTCTCCAAATTCTTTAGCAGCATAATTAACTCGTTCAACTAAGGAACCACTATCAATCCATTCAACGCCCTCATGCCAACCTTCAACTGTAGGGGGAGCAAGAACACCTTGTCCCATAAACATAGTTTGGAACCAAAGCTTATCAACATCCATTTGAGGCAGTTGATAACTTCCAGCTAATCTTGCAGTACCAACCACAGATTCAACTGGACCTTTTACTCGTGAATACATACATTCGTCAGATTTAAAATAATCTGAATTAAACAAAGTTCGTAAAACAGCTTTAATTTCATATCCAGAATCAAAATAAGCATCCATCATTTCTGAAATTACTTGGTCATGAGATTCTGAATCAACATCATCTGAAGCAAAAAACTGGAACAATCTTGTCGCAACAAACTTGGCAGTTGCTTGTTGATCAACAATTATTTGAATTACATCCTCACCATTAAAGTTGCCTTCATGTCCTAAAAATGTCTTCTTACCTTCATCGTGATCATCATTTCTATACTCGTAATGCCAGGCAATTCTGCCATAAGGCCAAATGGAGTCTTTTCCAGCTCTCATTGCCATATATTCTGCATTCTTAAGAGTCCAGCCAGTAAAAGCTCTAGCACATTCTTTTACATCGTCTTCAGTGTAATTACCTATTCCCATAGAAAAAAGTTCTAATAATTCTCTTCCATAGTTTTCATTAATTGCACCTTTGTGATTGTCATTA
Organism: uncultured Chloroflexota bacterium; assembly: GCA_913045625.1. GTDB lineage: Bacteria > Chloroflexota > Dehalococcoidia > Lucifugimonadales > UBA826 > AG-426-M11. Next base: position 12,636 of record CAJWPE010000029.1, read on the forward strand.
TTGTCTAACCAAATAATCATAGCCGGATCTTGAGAAAGATTTATTAACAAATCTTTGAAATTACCCAAACCGTAAGATCTAAACATATCAATTTGGTTTAAGAGCGCTCTAGCTTGATTTAATTTTGCATAACCTGTAGCAAATAGGCCGTGCCAAAACAAGGTCAATTTTTCCTCTAAGGGATTATTGGTAGTAATCATTCTATACAACCAATATGCTCCAGCACCTGATAGTTCTCTTAACTCAGATTGCTCTACGTGATATCTCCTAATCAAATCATCAGGCATATTTCCTGCGTCACCGGGAGAGAGTAAATCCTCAACAGTCTGCTCATAACCTTTGTCGAGAGACTTTTCTAATTCTGATCTTGTAGCAGAAAAACCAGCTCTTCTCATTAAATGAGCCATTAATGTTACATCTTGAGTACTCATAATTCCCCCTATGCTTTTACAAAATTAAATTTTTCAAATTGGCCATTTACTATAGGTATTGCATCTAAACCAAACCAATCATCTATGATTGTTGAATAAGTGGACCTAAAGTCATTATTAGAGCGCAAGTCGCCCTCTAGTTGGTCAGCCTGTTTAATTGAAGGATACTGACCATACATACCACCATTAATATCACTTCCTATCACAAAAGCTACTCCCCCAGAACCGTGGTCTGTTCCAGACCCATTATCTTTAATTCGTCTTCCAAATTCAGAAAAAATCATAACTATAACCTCTTCATCACGACCGTGTTCTTTCAAGTCGTCATAAAAATCAGCTACAGCACCAGACACCTCGTCCCATAATTTTGCGTGACTAATAATTTCGCCAGAATGTGTATCAAAACTTCCATGCTGTGTATAGAAAACCCGGGTACCCAAATCTGCTAATAATACCTGTGCCATACTTTTCATATTTTGTGCAATAGAATTGTTGCCGTATTCAATCGTAGAAGAATATTTAGCAGGAGCAGTCCTCAGAATATCAGCCCCCTTTAATGCATCTCTTCCTGTTTGGCCCAAATATTCCATCACTGAATCCTTACCAATGCCTCCGTACATATGAGTAAATGCTCGTAAGGCTAGACTTTTTTCTGCCTCATCTTGCATATCAGTAAAAAGACCATATGTTTCTAAATTACCTACTGAAGCAACGGGAACACCTCTCACTCCTAAAGCTCTAGGAAGACCGCGACCAAAATTTACTCCTGTAAGTACATTTTCAGACTTAGGATCCAATTCTCTAATCACTCTGCCCAACCAACCTTCCGAGCCTATTTCATCTGGTAAAGCTGTGTGCCAAATATCCATGGAACGAAAATGAGAACGATTTGGATTGTCATATCCAATCCCATTAATTACCGCAACTTTTCCTTGATCATACAATGATTTAATAGGAGATAAGTGAGGATTAAATCCATACATTTTATCAATCTGAAGTACATCACTTTGATCTATCCGTACAGTTTTTCTAAAATCATAGTAATCATCGTCTCCATAAGGAACGATAGTATTGAGGTAGTCGTTACCTCCAGATAACTGTACAACAACTAGGGATTTTTCTTTTTTATCCATGTCTTTCCTCGACTTAAAATAAATGCCTGAAATTTTGGCAATATTACTATTTTCAAGCACGATATTCAATATGATTCATAAATATATAGCTACAATTATGATTTCGTCATAAACTTAAGCAAATTTTAATTTGGAGCAAAAATGAAAACATCCCTCAAAACATCCAAAATAGGAAAAACTGATTTAGAAGTCACACAAATTGGGATGGGGGGAGCTCCCCTTGGAAGATCAAATATTTCAACTTCATTTGAGACACTAGAGACAGCATTTAAAAAAGGAATCACTTATTTTGATACAGCTCCTCATTATGGTGCAGGGGAGAGTGAAAAATTTTATGGAAACTTCCTATCTACTATAGACAGAAGTTCATTTACGTTATCAAGTAAAGTTGGAAGATTGATTCTATCTAAAGAAGAGGCCTCAAAATATGAATACAATGGGCCTCTCACTCCCACAATTAAAAACAACATTAAAGCTTCAAAATATCCCAATAATGTTGTATTTAATTTTTCAAAAGATGGGATATTAAGATCTATTGAAGAAAGCTTAGAACGACTAAAGTTAGACTATATAGATATTTTATTAATTCATGACCCAGACGATTATTATGAGCAAGCCCTAAACGAAACATACCCAGTCTTAGCAGATCTCAAATCTCAAGGAATTATTAAAGCTATTGGAGCTGGAATGAACGAATGGGAAATGCTAGCCAAATTTGCAAATGAAGCAGACTTTGATTGCTTTCTAGTAGCAGGAAGGTACACATTATTAGACCATTCAGCACTAAATACTCTTATGCCTATTTGTGCAGAAAAAGATATTAGCCTAATCATGGGTGGCCCTTACAACAGCGGTATACTAGCGTCAGATTTAACTTCTGAAACTACTTATTTTTATGAACAATCTCCCAAAGAAATAGTAGATAGAGCCAAAAGTATAAAAATGATTTGTGATCAATTCAATGTTCCCATGAAAGCAGCTGCCTTACAATTTGGAATCAACCATCCTGTCGTAGCGACTACTGTTCCAGGACCAACTTCTCCAGAAGAAGCGGCAGAAAATATTGAAATGGCTAATTTTGAAACGTTAAATGAGCTGTACAATTTAATAGATTTATACGTCGTATCTTCGAGAATTGAAGGGGGGCCGCAAGCAATTGTTGAATGCGGAATAACTAAAACTC
>CAJWPE010000030.1 GCA_913045625.1 uncultured Chloroflexota bacterium
TGATTTAGTTGGTCTGCCCAATTAGGAAATTGTCTGAATGTGTCAGTTTCAGGGTCTATAGCACCTTTAAATTGACCCATAGCAACTTCGTATTCGTTTCTTGTGTCTATTAAAATCACATCATCTTGAGAAATTAATTCATTCCAATCTTTTGGATCGACATATGTGCCAGATTGTTCTTTGACATTTATGTCACCCATTCCCATAGTTACAATTTCATCTTTAATTCTCACTTTTAGTCTGTTGAAATTTTGATGAGAACTGAACGAGTATTTTAGTTCCAATTCAGATATTTCTGGCCATTTACTAATATGATCCACGACATTTTTAATTCCATCTTCATTACCAGCAATAGTCCCGTTGATTCCCTCATTAGCTAACAATAAGGTTCCTAGAATTGAATTTGATTTACAGATTTTTTCCAAATCAATTTGCTTTTCATCTAAATTGGTTAAGTTAGTGAAATGATATAAAGCAGCTACTAAAAGGTCTGCTCCATCTTCATAAGATTGTGTGGAAACTGTATTCATAATTAACTTTCGGGTTTATATTCTTCTACTATTTCTACAGGAGTATTTCTAGCAACAATTAATTCCATGTCTTCAGATAAACTGTCATTAATAGGTTGATGTACAGAATTCTGAGGTACATACAAAAAATCTCCGGCTTGGATTTCTAATGTATGTTCTAATTTTGGGCCAGTTAAAAACCTACCCTTTCCTTTTGAAACGTATATCGCTGATTCACAATTAACGTGATGATGAGGACTTGAAGCGCAACTAGGTGGGATATTTGCTACAGCTAAATGAATTCCTTCAGCTCCTACCAATCCTTTGGAAACTCCTGCTAATCTAGTCATACTACCGGAAGAAATTTCCACTTCTAAACTATCGGCTTTGACTATTTGACATAATACTTCATGTTTTGAACTCATTTTTACTCCTCAATATCTAATTTAACTATGATTGCAGCGTTGGCAATTAATGTAAAATCTCCTGAACCTTCACGGCCTTCAATTTCCATTCCTCCTTGAATTAAGGTAAGTCTACCTTTTCCGTGGGGTAATACTCCCAAGATTGTTTCTTCATCTACCTCATCAGGTCTTGTAATGGCTACAGTTACATCAACTATCATATTTTTGGATGTTTCTGGGCCAAAAACACCCAAGAACATTAGGCTACTTTGGTGTACCGCATTCCATACAGCTCGCCTAGCTGCTTCTGTTGCATTTTGACCATGTAAGTCAATCCCCATTCCCATTTCTAGAACTGCAGGTGTTAAAGCCATTTGATAAACTCCTATTATTGTTTTTGAGAATGGTTCTCATTCTCGAATTATCTGATATAATAAGTCAGCATAATTTTGAGATAATTATAAGGGAGATTTGATGAAATCAATTATATCTATGTTAAGTGTGTTAATGCTTTCCTTAGTTTTTGTTGCTTGTAGTTCTACAGGTCAAGCTACTGGGTTAGGCACTGATGCAACAGACGAAGTCACTGTTTTAGTAGCTGATGCTATAAATCAAGCAAATATTCTAGAAGAAGCCGAAGATGCAATTCAATATGCAAATATTGAAGTGCAAATTGAAGAAATTCTAGCTCTTATCGAAGAAGAACATGGCGATCATGATGATCATGATGATCATGATAAACATGATGAAGACAAGCATGATGAAGACAAGCATGGTCATGATGAAGAAGGCCATGGAGAAGAATTAGAAGAAGAAATCCATCATCTTCATGAAATGATTGAAGGTTTAATGGAATTAATTGCTACATCTGAGTCTTATGAAGCTGTTCATGAAGCAGTTGCATCTATGGAAGAAGAAGAAGGCCATCACGAAGATGAAGAAGATGAGCATGACCATGAAGAAGAAGGACATGAAGCAGAATTAATGGAAGAACTTCACCACCTTCACGAAGAATTAGAAACTTTAATGGAATTAATTGCTACATCAGAATCTTATGAAGATCTTCATGAAGCTGTTGCATCAATGGAAGGTGAATAAATCTCAATAACTTTGATTTAACTTTAGACTTATTGCTACAATCAGATTAATGTCTAAGAAAATTGATTTTAATTGCGATATGGGTGAGAGTTTCGGGATCTATAAAATGGGTCTAGATGAAGAAGTCATCAAAAATATATCTTCAGCTAATATAGCTTGTGGATTCCATGCTGGTGATTCTTTATGGATGAAACGTACGGTTGAGCTCGCAGAGCAATATAATGTTGCTTTGGGAGCTCATCCTAGTTTTCCAGACTTAAAAGGTTTTGGAAGAAGAAATATGAATATTGATCCCATCGAAGTAAAAGCTGACATTATTTATCAAGCAGGCGCACTGTCTGCATTTTCTACAACTAAAAAAATCCAACATATTAAGCCGCATGGTGCTATGTATAATCAGGCAGTGAATGACCCGGATCTTGCCAAAGCTATATGTGAATCAATTTTGGAGTTTGATGATCAGGTGATTTTATTGGCATTAACTGGATCACAGTGGGTGAAAATTGCTAAACAGATGGGCTTACGAGTTGCTAGAGAGGTTTTTGCAGATAGAGCTATCAACAGTGATGGAACTCTTGTTTCTAGAACAATAAATGGTAGCGTTATACATGACACTTCAGAAGTTATTGAGCGAAGTTTGAAAATGGTTAATGATGGTGTTATCGAATCAATTAATGGTGATTTGGTAGAAGTCGAAGCTGATTCAATTTGTTTGCACGGCGATACTCAAGGAGCTGTTGAATTATCAAAATCTCTAAAAGAAGAATTTATTAACTCAGGTATTTCAATTCTTCCACTAGGAGAAATAGTCTAAGTGTTTTGGGATAATAAAAAGAAATCTGCCGATATTTTTGATGATTTGAATTTTAAATCTATGGGTGACACCGCCGTATTAATAGAAATTGGTGATGAAATATCAGAGTCTATTAATCATAAAGTACATCAAATCACTAACCTGATTGAGAGCCAAAATCTTCCATTTATTGAAGAAATTATTCCTGTATATTCATCCCTGTTAGTAAATTATGATCCTTTGAAAATTTCATTTGATGGATTGATTGAATGGTTAAAATCAATTAAAAATCAACAATTAAATCAAAATAAAGATTCACGTACTATTTTAATACCTACTTTGTATGGTGGAGAATATGGTCCCGATTTGGATTCCGTGGCTCAACATAATCATTTGACTCCAAATGAAGTGATTGACTTTCATTCCTCTACAAAATACTTGATTTATGCCTTAGGTTTTAGTCCTGGATTTCCATATTTAGCAGGATTACCATCAGAAATCCATTGCCCTAGATTAACTAATCCTAGAACTGCCGTTCCTGCAGGTTCTGTAGGTATAGCTGATTCCCAAACAGGTATTTACTCGATGCCCACACCTGGAGGTTGGAGATTAATAGGAAAAACCCCTTTAAATTTATTTGACCAAGATTCATCTTCACCGACCATATTTTCTCCAGGAGATTATTTGAAATTTGTTCCCTTGGGTTCTCAAAATGAATATCTTGAAATTGAAAATCTTGTGACTGCAAAAACCTTTTCAGTTGAGGTGCAATAAATGATTACAGTAGTAAAGCCTGGGACATTTACAACAGTCCAAGACTTAGGGAGAAAAGGTTTTCAGCGTTTAGGGGTACCAGAGTCTGGTGCAATGGATAAATTTTCATTCAAAGTAGGTAATTTACTGTCTGGTAATGATGAAAATACTCCAGCTTTAGAAATGACAATTTTTGGACCTGAACTTTATTTTGAAGAATCTGCTGTAATAGCTGTGACAGGTGCCGATTTGTTACCTAAAGTGAATGGTAAAAAAATAAAAAATTGGTCAACTATAAAAATTAATGCAAAATCAACTCTAACTTTTGATGGTCCAGTTGGAAATGGAGGTAGGGGATATATCGCCATTAATGGAGGATTCACTTCACCAAGCGTTAAAAAAATATTAGGAAGCTTTTCTACATATTTACCTGCGAATTTTGGAGGATATTTAGGCCGAGCATTATCAGAGGGAGATCATTTTACAAATCACTCTGACAAAAAAATACAAAATTCCCAACAATTAAAGTCACCTCCTGTTTTTCACGATAAAGAAATTCTTAGGATTGTATTTGGTCCTCAGGAAGATAGGTTTTTTGAAAACAGTTTGAGAGAATTGTTAGATTCTGAATATCAAATTACTCCAGACTCAGATCGTATAGGATGTCGTCTTGCAGGCTCTAAAATGATCCATAAAGATGGACCTGACGTGATTTCTGATGGCAATACTTTTGGTGCAATACAAATTCCCGGAAATGGAGAACCGATTATTTTGCTTGCAGATCGAGGAACTACTGGTGGTTACACTAAAATCGCATCCGTAATTTCAGCTGATTGGAGTAAATTAGCTCAATTGATTCCTGGTTGTACTGTCAAATTTCAACAAGTTACTCTTGAAGAGGCATATCTATATAAAAAACAAGAAGAAGAATTGATAAATTCACTCAGAGAAACTTATAGGAACTTACCTAATTTTTATTTACAAGGTAAGAAGATTGATATTCTTACTTCAACTGGAGAGTCATTAAAATTACAGGAACAAAAAAATACAAAATATACTTTTGATGTTGAAGTAAATAAAAACAATCATGAAGTAGAAATTGAAATGAGAACTTGATGGAATGGACTTATTTAGAAAGATTTGCTGAAAGTGAATGGTCTTTAATTATATTAGCAATTATGGCTTTTATTGAGTCTGTATTTTCTCCTCTTCCTCCTGATCCATTATTAATTGCAATGGGCTTGCTCTCTACCAATCAAGCTATATTTTTTGGTGTAATTTGTACACTATTTTCTGTTTTAGGAGCTGTATTTGGATACGGTTTAGGTAAGTGGTTTGGAAAACCTTTACTATCCAAAATGATTTCTGACTCTTTGGTTGAAAAGACTGAAAACTTCTTTAACCGATATGGAGTGTGGGCTATTCTGATAGCTGCGTTTACTCCAATTCCTTATAAGGTTTTTGCGATACTTTCAGGCATATTGCAACTCAATATGAAAAAGTTTTTGATTGCGTCTTTTATCGGCAGAGGTGGTCGCTTTATTACGTTAGGAGTTTTGATAGCATTATTTGGAGATGATATTAGAGGTTTCTTGGAGAATGAATTTCAAACTATTACTATTTTAGGTGGTGCATTTTTAGTAGTCTCTTTAATACTGGCATGGGGTTACTTTTGGGTTAGATCTAGAAAAACGCAGGTAAATTAATCGTTATCAAAATCTAATTGTGTTTGAATAGTTTCGGAAATTTTACCAAAACCCAAGTCATATCCTAAATGTTTGTATGCTCTGCTAGTTGCTACTCTGCCTCTTTTTGTACGGTCAATAAAACCAAGTTGTAATAAGTATGGTTCATAAACATCTTCTATCGTTTCGGGTGCTTCATTAATAGATGCTGCAATCGTATCAATTCCTACGGGACCACCTTCGAATTTTTCTATTAAGCATTTAAGTACACTAATATCAGTATTATCTAGACCTAAATTATCAATTTTCAATGTACCTAATGCAGCTAAAGCTACATCTTGAGAGATAAAATTATCGTGTTTGATTTGAGCGAAGTCTCTGACTCGCCGTAACAATCTGTTCCCAACTCTTGGAGTTCCCCTGGATCTTTTTGCTATTTCAATAATCCCAGATTCTTCAAATTCTACTTGAAGAATTCTCGCCGTCCTTTGGAGTATTTTGGCCATTTCTTCATTGTTATAAAATTCTAGCCTGAATATGGAACCGAATCTATCTCTTAAAGGAGCACTCATTAATCCATATCTGGTAGTAGCTCCTATCAATGTAAAAGGTTTTAACTGTAAATTCATACTACGAGCTTTTAATCCTTGATCTATTACCCATGTAACAAAATAGTCTTCCATTGCTGGATATAGCACTTCCTCTACAATACGGTTTAATCGGTGAATTTCGTCAATAAATAAAATGTCATTTTCTTGCATTTGTGTCAGCAGCGATACCATGTCTCCTGCTCTTTCTATTGCAGGACCGGCTGTAGTTTTAATTTTTACACCCATCTCGTTAGAAATGATATTTGATAGTGTTGTTTTGCCTAATCCAGGAGGTCCATAAAGCAATACATGGTCAATTGGTTCTGATCTTTGTTTAGCAGCTTCTATAGAGATAGTTAAATTACTTTTGACACTTTCTTGCCCTATATAATTAGCGAAAGTTTTTGGCCGTAGATGGTTGTCATTACTCAAATCTTCTTCTAGAGAATCACCTGATACCAATCTGTCAGTCATTTGTCACTTTATTCGGAAACTGAGATATCTGAAATATCCATCATTAGAAATTCAGCAGTTTGACCGTCCATTATAAATACTGTTGATTGAGATGATAACTTAACATAATAGCTAGAATCATCTTTTTTAATGAATTTCAATCTTGTTGTTGGTGTATTTGATGTTTCTGATGTATTGATTCTTAAAGCCCCATCAGGAGCATCAAAATCGAGTGATTTACCAACTGTCTCATCCGCAAAACCAATAGCAGGAATTAACTGAACAGCTTGGAATAAATACTGAAGCATTGTTAGGTTAGCTAATTGGTCAGAAGTGCTATTTCGTGCCGACCAGGTCATATCCTCATTTAAAATAAGTGAGAAATTTTGTTGACTGTCTGGATATAAGAAATCGAATGATTCAATTTCACTGTATGGAACTGAATATACTATAGGATTTCTCCAAGCATCAGAATTAGCAGAAAACACATTTCCTCTGGGACATGGAATTCCATACACATCATCTTTACCAGCTTTTCTTATGTAACATAATCGAACATCTTGTGACCATTTCCCTATGTGAAAAGATTCTTGTAAAGATGGTCCCAAGTAGAAGTTTAGTTTAGTACTGTTTTCTTGGTTTACACCTAACAATTGATGATGCTTAGGATTCCTAGCAACTAATTGTGCCTGTTCAATATCAAAAACATGTTGCCAAAATTCACCCATTTTAGGTTCAAAAGCTGGATATCGTTCTACTTCCCAATTCCCAACTTCTACTTTATAAAGAGTTAAAGAAGAGTCTGTTGATTCGATAGTCACAGAATCAATGACATCTTCTGAAATAGGGAGTAATCCTTCAAGAATGTATGCTGAATCTCCTGAGAATATTATTCTGACAATGATTCCTATAATCCCTAAAACAATTAGGGATGTTAATACAATTCCTAGTTGTTTTCCTTTCATTTATTTATTCTCCAAATCTTGGTTTTTATTTGATCTATTGATCAATCTTTGCCTAAAGCCTTTGCTTCTTCTTTGGAAATATCGAATAAACGCAATACCTATAAATAGTATTGGCATTCCAATAGTATTGAATGTTTGGACTATAGTTTTGTGAGTATCTGAAGAAAACACAAGATCTCTGCGCGTAGCTATTTTTGATCTAACTTCGGCTAGATTGTCTTCTTGTGCCAACCAGTCGATAACATTTAATCCAAATAGATAATTGCCAGCAAATCTATTGATAGCATATTCTTGCAGCCATTCAGAATCACTGATTACTGCTGTTCTAGAGCCATTATTACCCTCAGCTATCATTCCTACATCACTTTGAACTAATTCTGATCTAGTAATTTCAGAAAAAATTGGTGCGTTGGGAAGTAAGTTTCGAAAAGTGAAATCTATAGCACCAAATTCAGTGGTAGATAATAGAGGTGAAACTTTGTATTCACTAGAATTGTTTCCGATCACACCTACTGAACTTGCCCATTGCATAACAACACTATTAACTTCCCCTCCAACTTTAGGGTCACTTACTTCAGCGCGAATAAAATATGGGTACATAGCAGATACCCCTGTATTTGAGGTGATAGTTTCATGAGATTGCATATCAAAAACAATATCTTCTTCAACAGAAATACCAAATTCTGAAAATACAAAATCAGAGGAATTTTCCCTGTTTGGAATTCCACTAAATTGATTATAGTCAACTAATATAGGCTCAATTAAAAATAATGATTTTCCACCAGATTGAATATGGTTTTCGATAGCAATACGGTGATTTTCTGGAATACGAGTTTTAGGTGAACTGATAATTAAAACATCTATACCACTTAAATCAATTTTTTGGTTTTCGTCTGGATCAATTTTAGAAATGTCATATTGTTGAGAAAGTAGCCTAGCAAATGTATCAAAATCTCTAGTAGGGTCAGTCTCTCCATGACCAGATAAAAATGCTACTTTCTTTTTGACTGTAAATTCAGACAACATTTTATTAGCCAAACTAACTAATCTATATTCAAAACCATCAACACTGCTTACAAAACCAATTGCCTCTCTTTTATCTAAATAAGTTAATGTGAGTCCAAGATAGCTATTGTTGATTTCAAGGTTACCTTGATCGATAGTTTGAAATGGAGTAGGTTGAATACCTGCATTTTGAGCCTTACGTTCAGCTATAGAATCATTTTCAGGATAATGTTTTACTATTTTTACCATTCCATTAGAGTTTGCTTCAAGGTCATCTAAAAAGTCGTTAACATCTCTTGATACTGTAGTGATCTCTACCGCGGGATTTTCTGATAAAAATACATCAATAGTCATTAAATCCTCTAAGCTATTAACTATATCTATAGTTGCTGGTGTTAGAGAGAATATTTTGTCTTCAGTCAAATCTAATCTACCTTGAATGGAACTTCCAAACCATCCAATCAATATACTCAAAACAATTAGACCACCAACACCAAGTTGTAAGTTTCTATATTGGGCAGTTTTGTGACTTAATGTCCTGCCTTTAATTATTAGAAAAGTGGCGCTTAAAAAAACAGAAATTAATGATAGGAAATATAAAATATCTCTTAAGTCTATGATACCTCTTCCTACATTAGAAAAATGTGTAATAGGACTAAGTAACTGTAATAAGCTAGCTAGTGAGCTAGGTAAAGTTACTGCAACGATATCTAATCCTACTATCATGAGCCCCATACTTAAGGTTAAACCTATAATAAAAGAAACTATTTGATTACGAGTAAGACTAGACGTGAACAGTCCGATTGAAACTAAAGCTCCTGCAAGAAATATTGAAGCTAAATATTGAGAAAATACTGCACCCCAATCAAGATTTCCAGCAGTTATTATGGAGATAGGTATACTCAATGTTGCTAGGATTGAAATAGATACGAATATGAGACCTGCTATAAATTTTGCAATTAAAATAACCCACCCTCTGATTGGTTGAGTCAATAAAGTTTCTAGTGTGCCATCTCTTTGTTCTTCAGAAAGAAGGCGCATTGTGGCTGCCGGAATAAATATTGCCATAACCCAAGGTAAAGAAGGTTGATCAATAGCAAAATTTACAGAAAATAAAGGTCTAAGAGATGCTTCACCTAATAATAGAGCTGCTTTAAAAAAAGACCATGAAAGTATTGAAACAAAAACTACCAATAATATGTAACCGGTAGGTTGATCAAAATAGCCTTTTAAATCTTTTTTGATCAAAGCAAAAAATGGTGAATTCATGATGTTTGAGCACCTGTTAAGTTATGGAAAACATCTTCTAGTCTCATTCTTTCTTCATGTAGTTCCCAAAGAGTCCAATTGTTTGATACGCATAAATTGTATATTTCTGGACGAGGGTCTTGATTGCCTGATAAATTCACCATGTATCTTTTTCGATTATCGATAGGGTCTAACCTTTCAACAGAATCTACCGAATTTAAAGTTGACAGTCCTGTTTCAATTTCTCGCCCTTCAATTTCTACATAGACTCTTCTTAATCCTGGTGTGATTTGTAGCATTTGATCAACTGGTTTATCAGCTACTAATTCACCTTTGTTAATTACAATTACTCTTTCACAAGTGTTTTCTACTTCTTGCATTACATGAGTAGTGATTAATACTGTTCTTTCAGTACCTAGTGATTTGATTAATTCACGCATGCTGAGTCTTTGATTAGGATCTAAACCTTCTGTAGGTTCATCTAAAATCAAAATAGAAGGTTGATGCAAAATTGCACCTGCCAGTCCTACTCTTTGATGATATCCCTTAGATAGTTCACTAATTGGCCGGTAAAAAACATCTTCTAAACCTGTTTGATGAATAGTAGATTCAAGATTTGGTTTTCTATCAACTTTAGAAATACCTCTTAGGTCTGCAATAAAATTTAAATATTCACTTACTAATAGATCTTCATATAAAGGATTGTTTTCGGGAAGGTATCCGATGCTTTTTCTGGTTTCAATATCGTGAATAGCATTATCTAACCCATTAATAATTACTGACCCTTGATCGGGAGTATAGAAAGAAGTGATTAATTTCATTGTGGTAGTTTTACCAGCACCATTGGTTCCTAAAAAACCAACAATTTCACCTTTACCTATTTCAAATGATAGGTTTTTGACAGCTTTTAAGGATCCAAAGCTCTTGCTTACGGCATCTACCTTAATACTTTGATCAGTGTAAGTTGTTACCATAAAAATTCTTTTAAATTAGTTATGAATTAATCGTCAAAAGGTGCAGGTAATTTAGGAGGATTATATTCAGTAAGTATTGATTCTGTAGTCAAAATCATACCAGCTATGCTTCCAGCATTTTCTAAAGCAGACCTAGTAACTTTAACAGGGTCAATAATTCCTAATTCATACATGCTTCCATATTGGTTATGTTCTGCATCAAATCCGTAATCGTCAGAACCCTGGAGAATAGCATTTACCACTACTTCTCCACTATATCCTGCATTCTCAACTAAAAGTTTGACAGGTGCAGCAACTGCATCAAAAACTAAGTGGGCTCCAGTGTTAATATCGTTTCTTTCTGCAAATTGACTTCTTAAATCTTCAGCAATTCGAATTAATGAAGTACCCCCTCCTGGAAGTATTCCTTCAGACATTGCAGCTCTAGTAGCAGACAAAGCATCTTCTACACGTTGTTTTTTTTCTTTTAATTCAATTTCTGTAATTGCACCAACTCTTAAAATTGAAACTCCTCCCGATAGTTTTGCTGCTCTTTCTTCTAGTTTTTCTCTGTCATAATCTGATTTAGTTTCTTTAGATTGAGATTTAATATTTTCAATTCTGTCCGCAATTGCACCCGAATCGCCAGATCCTTCTACAAATGTTGTTGTGTCTTTGGAAGAAATTACTCTTCTACATCTTCCTAGGTCACTTACTTCAATAGAGTCTAGTCGTCTACCTGTTTCGTTACTAATTAAAGTGGCACCAAACAAAATAGACATATCTTCTAAAATAGATTTTCTTCTTTCTCCAAATCCTGAGGCTTTTACAGCCACAACATTAAAAGCACCTTTCATTTTATTTACTACTAATGTAGCTAAAGCTTGTCCTTCAACATCTTCAGCAACAATTACTAAATCTTTTCCTACTTGAGAGAATTTTTCCAAAAATGGAATGATTTCCTCAATGTTGGATATTTTTTCTGTAGTTAACAAGATATAAGGATTAGATAATTCTGTAATCATTTTTTCGGAGTCTGTTACAAAATAAGGAGATAAATATCCTCTGTCTATTTCCATTCCTTCAACAAATTCAGTTTCATAAGCACTACTTGGAGATTCTTCAACAGTGACAACTCCATCAACTCCAACTTTACTCATCACCTGACCAATAAAAGAACCCATTTCATCATCATGGGCTGAAAGCGTTGCTACTTGTGTTATTTGATCATCGCTAGAAACAGGCTTAGCCATTTCTATTAATTTAGGTTTCATAGCCTCAATAGCTTTATCAATACCTTTCTTAAGCAACATGGGATCAGCACCAGCTGCAATATTTCTAAAACCGTTTTTAGTTATCCATTGAGCTAAAATAGTAGATGTTGTTGTTCCATCACCTACATCGTCGTTAGTTTTTGAAGCTGCTTCTTTTAGCAACTGAGCTCCCATATTTAAAAATGGCTCTTTAAGCTCAATTTCTTTTGCTATTGTGACTCCATCACTACAAACCTGGGGTGGTCCAAATTCTCGGTCAAGAATAACGTTTCTTCCGTTTGGGCCTAATGTAATTCCCACAGTTCGTGCCATGAGATCAATACCCTGCATGAGTTGCTCTCGAGCATCATCTTTAAACTGGAACTGTTTAGCCATAATGTCTACTCCGTAGTTGCTTAATAATCAGTTGTCTAGATTATCAGAAAATATGATTCTTGCAATACGGTTAGGAGTTATTTAATGCTTTGAGAACATTGGATGGACTCATAGGTAACTCACGCATTCTAACGCCGGTTGCGTCATAAATTGCGTTAGATAAAGCTGCTAAAGGTGGTATCAATGGCGATTCACCAACACCTCTTACTCCAAATGGATGTCCAGGATTAGGTACCTCAATTACCACAGCATCAATCATGGGTAGGTCTAAGCTGGTAGGCATTCTATAATCTAAAAGACTAGTATTCATTACTTGGCCATCAGGACTCATAAAGTATTCTTCATTTAATGCCCATCCAATTCCTTGAACAGCACCGCCTTGAATTTGTCCTTCAACGTATGATGGATGAATAGCAGTACCAGCGTCTGTAAATGCTGTGCAATTTAGAATGCTTGTTTTACCAGTTTCTGGATCTACTTCAACATCTACTACCATTGCAGAAAATGATCCTCCAGCCCCACCAGGATTTACTCCAGAACTCACGACAATCGCCCCACCAGTATTAGTTGATACTTTTGCAACTTGTTTAAAATCCATTTTTAGTTCTGGGTCTGATTTGTGTTTTACGATTCCATCGATATATTCGATTTCTTCGATGGGAGAATCCCAAATCATAGAAGCTCTTTCTATTATTAGTTGTTTGATTTGTTGAGCTGCTTCGTAAACAGCCCATCCAGATTTAAATGTTCCACCACTTCCAGCTGTCAGTGATGTGTAACCAACAGCATCAGTATTACCGACTTGGGGGTTGATGTCTTCAACTGGAATTTTTAATACTTCTGCCATATGGAGAGACATAGAAGTTCTCGATCCGCCTACATCTACTTGTCCAACTGTTAAGTTTACTTTTCCATCAGGGGTAACTACAGCAGTACATGCAGCAGGCCCAGTGTTATTTCTCCAATAACCAAATGCTGTACCACGGCCACGCAACTTACCATCTTTCAATAATGGTGTTGAGTAATTAGAATGATTTTTGACTATTTCACAAGTTTCAATCATTCCTATTTTTGGGTTGATTACACCATCAGCTCTTCTCGTGCCTTCTTTCGCAGCATTTAATAACCTGAAATCTATAGGATCCATGTTTAATTCGTTAGCAATTTCATCAACAATTGTTTCTACAGCAAGTGCTCCTATTGGAGCTCCAGGGGCTCTATAAGCAGTTGTTTTGGGTTTGTTGTTTACAACGTCATATCCATCCAATAAAAGGTTTTCTATATCGTATGGAGATAACATACATGCTATAGCTCCACCAATAGGAGATCCCGGGAAAGCTCCAGCCTCAAAAGCTAGATACCCTTGCGCAGCAGTGATTTTACCTTCTTTAGTGGCACCAATTTTTGCTTTAACGTAGCTTCCTGATGTAGGTCCACTCGCTTCTATAACCTCTACTCTAGTCATTGTTGTTTTAACAGGAGAACCAGATTTCTTAGACAACACTGCTGTGATAGGTTCTAAGTAAGATGCAATTTTTCCTCCAAAACCACCACCTATTTCCATTGGAACAACTGTGATTTGTGATAAATCTAAACCTAAAACAGTGGCAACCTGATCTCGTATTTGAAAATGACCTTGGCTGCTACACCAGATAGTAACGTGGCCATCAGACGTCCACCATGCAGTTCCATTATGTGGTTCTATATATCCTTGATGAACAGTTTTAGTTCTGAATTCGCGTTCAATCACGATGTCAGCTTTTCTAAATCCTTCTTCGATGTCTCCCAAAACATATTGATCATGACTTGCAATATTTGAGCCATGAACTTCCACACCGCTTAATGATGTAGATTTGATATGGTCGTGAAGAATAGGAGCATCTTTTTCCATAGCTCCCTCAACTGTAGTTACAGAAGGTAGTACTTCATATTCAACTTCTATCAGAGACAATAGTTCTTCTGCTTCATGCATATCAGATGCAGCAATTGCTGCTATTGGGTGTCCTTTAAATAAAACCTTGTCTGAAGCTAAAATTCTATCTCTTACGTATTTCATGTTTGCATAAACATCTTCACCAACTGCAGCATTTTTGTCAGGAAGAGGAGCTAAATCAGCTGAGGTAACAATTGCTTTGATGCCAGGGTGCTTTTCAGCCTTTGATATATCTATAGATTTGATTTTTGCATGAGCATAAGGACTTCTTAATACTTTCGCGTACAACATTCCTGGAAGATTTAAGTCAGCTCCATATTGAGCCTTGCCTATTACCTTATCAACACCATCGTGGCGTACAGGTCTTTTTCCAATTTCTGTGTAAGAGTTTTCAGCAAGAGTGGCCATCAAATATCTCCTAATGGAACTATGTCTTTTTTTGATTGTCTCATTTTTACAGTACTTTTTGTACTATTGCCATGAAATTTATTGAGTTGTTAAATAGATGTATAGGATATAAGCAACAATGCTTAATATAATTATCCATAATACCTTTCTGGGTGAGATTTTCATAAGTCGTCCCTTTCTAGGATTATTAAAAAATATTTAGTTTAAAGCAACAGGTTTTTGATGGATAAATTTGGAATAATAGCTCTTGATATTGATGGAACCATAAAAGGGGATTCTAAAGAAATATCTCCCAAAACCAAAGAAGTTTTGAGCCGATGTAAAAATCTTGGTGCAATTCTTGTACTTGCTACAGGTAGATCTTATAGGTCTACTCAACAAAT
>CAJWPE010000031.1 GCA_913045625.1 uncultured Chloroflexota bacterium
AATTGCTCCTTGGGACATAACATCTCCAAGTTTTAAAGAACTAATATATGTTTGAGCTTCATTGATTAAAATTTGTGATTTAGGGTCGGAAATTTTGTCAACCACTTTTAATTTAGGAGGTGATTTTCTAGGAGTTAGTTCTATTATTTCTAAGCTAGAGAATTCAGTAGACCCTGAGAATCCTGCAATTTGATTCGATCTTTTAATGGTTAATTTGGTTTTTTCACCTAAGTTTTTTGATATTTGAGATATCAAGTCTTGTGTAGATTGGATTTGTGTATTGTTGACAGAAGTAATTGTGTCCCCTGGTTGTAATCCAACTAATTTTGCAGGGGAACCGGGAGCTATAGATGAAATTACAATATCACCTTTGATTGTATCGTGTGGAAGCATTAAAAGAATGGTGAAAATTATCACAGGAAGAATCAGATTTACAAAAGATCCTGCTACTAAAACTATACCTCTTTTAATTCCGGACTGTCTTGCAAAACTTTTGGGGTCAGTGGGGTCTTCTTCTCCCACCATCCGTACGAAACCACCTAAAGGTATTAAATTTATTGAATATTCAGTTTCACCTTTTTTAATACTGTAAATTTTGGGAGGAAATCCAAATCCGAATTCTGTTACTTTTATTCCGAATTTCTTAGCAGTAATGAAGTGACCTAATTCATGAATCAGTACTAAAAATCCTAAAATTGGAATCACAAGTAGCCATGTTGGTATAGAAAACATAATTACACTTTTGAATTTATTGCTTCAATATAAGCATTTTGAAAAGTAGACATCATATCTGATAAAGAAGGAGACTGTGTAGGAATATGTTTTTTGATGACGTTGTTTAAAATTGTGAAAATTTCAGAAAACTTGATTTTACCGGTAAGAAATAATTCAACCGCACCTTCGTTAGCTCCACATAGAACAGCTGGCCAAGTTTTCCCTTTTTTTGCTGTTTCAATTCCTAATTCAAAACATGGATATCGTCGTTGGTCAATTTCTTCAAAAGTAAGAGTTTGATTTTCTAAAGGATTGAATTTATTTATGGAAGGATTTTTAAATCTGTCTGGATATAATAATGCGTACTGTATTGGCAATTTCATGTCTGAAGGTCCTATTTGAGCTTTGATTGATCCGTCTACAAATTCAACCATAGAATGTATTTTGCTCTGATGATGAACTATTACATCAATTTTTTCCCAAGGAATATTAAACAACCATTTTGCCTCTACCACTTCAAACACCTTATTCATTAAAGTGGCTGAATCAACTGTGATTTTGGGGCCCATAGCCCAATTTGGATGCTTCAATGTTTCCTCTACAGTTGATTCTCCTAACATTTCTAATGGTTTTGATCTTAATGATCCACCAGAAGATGTTATAAATACTCTATTGATTTCAGGTTTTTCACCTTGAATACATTGCCAAATAGCATTTGGTTCACTGTCTAAAGGTAATATTTCAACAGAATGTTTTTCTGCTTCCGAGATAATATGCTCTCCAGCTATGATAATGCTTTCTTTGTTAGCAAGGGCAATATTTTTTCCTGATCTGATGGCTTGAATTGTAGGGTAGATAGATGTAACGCCAGTAGTAGCTGTTAAAACAATGTCAACATTCTGATTTGTACATAGGTCAGGGATTTCGGAATATAATTTTTCATATTTTGTCATGATAGTATCTGAGTTTTGAGATTTATCCCAATACACCATCAGAGGAGAAATTTGTTGAATTTGTTGAGATAGCTTGGTGTGGCTAGATTTTGCAGCTAAGCCAATGATTTTGAGCTTATCGGGAAATTGTTTAACTACCTCAATAGCCTGAGTTCCTACTGATCCAGTAGATCCTAAGATTGTAATGCCTTTTATATTACCGTCCATGTAACAAAATAATACAATACGACTAGATTCAATTCAATTGAATCTATCCTATCTAATACTCCCCCATGAGCTTTCATCAATCCGCTGGAACTATTGAACTTAGCTTTCCTTTTGATAACTGAAGCTAATAGATCTCCAATCTGACTACTAATAGTTAGAATTATTCCTAATAAAATCATTGATGAATATTGTAAATAAACTGAATCTGTTGTTATCCATGAATGATAATCGGGAATTAGAAAATATATTCCTGTTAGTGTTGTTATGATTCCGAATAAATATCCTGCTAAAGCCCCTTCTAAAGTTTTGTTAGGGCTTACTGTGGGGAAAAATGGTGTTTTTCCAAGTAATTTACCGAAAATAAATGAACCTGAATCTATAGCCCAAGTGGAGAACAAAAGTATTATTATCCACTGTTTTCCATAAGGCATGTCCCAAATTAAAAATGCAAATGCCATCAGTGATGATACATAAAAAACAGGGGAAAATACCCCTAAAATCATATTGATGATGGATGATTTTTTTAGAATATCTGTAGATAACCATATTACAGAAATTACATAAAAAAATATTAGAAAAATTCCAATTATATTTTCCTGATTTGATGATTGAATCAAATAATAAATTACCAAAGCAACACTAAATGAAAAAATAAAACAGACTTTGGGGTTTGAAAAATAATTTCTGTAAATAACCATTCTAGATATTTCCCAGCTTCCCAATCCACACACAATAGAAAGAGCAATTGCAAAAGGAAATCCCCCATACCAAACAAAAGATAGGATTATTGGTATTCCAATGGCCGAAATTGCTAATCTAGATTTCAATTTTTGTCCTTATTGCTAAACTTTTCCAAATCTTCGTTGCCTTGAAAAATAAGTATCGATAGCTTTGTCTATATCTTGAGAAGTGAAATCTGGCCATAAAACATCTGAGAAAAAATATTCTGAATAAGCAGATTGCCATAGTAGAAAATTGCTGATTCTTTTTTCACCGCCAGTTCGAATTATTAGATCGGGGTCAGGAATTCCAGATGTATATAAATTTTCTTCAATATCTTCGAAGGAAATTTGATTAGGAGAAAGGTTATTGTTATTAGAAACAATTTTTCTAATTGAATTTAATATTTCACTTCTTCCACCATAATTTAAAGCTACATTCAATGTAAGGCCAGTATTATTTTTTGTAGATTGCTCACATTGATATATAGCTTTTTGTAGATGAGAAGGTAGTGATGATTTTTCTCCTATATGTATAACTCTAATATTCTCATTAATTAAATAATCCAGTTGCTTATTGATTGAATCAAATAGGAGATTCATTAAATTGGATACTTCCAATTTTGGTCTACTCCAGTTTTCAGTAGAGAAGGCAAAAATAGTAAGGAATTTGATTTTTAATTCTGAAACCCTTTGTACTATCGACTGAATATTTTCTGTACCTTTTTCATGACCTTTGTTCCTAGACAAACCATTTATAGATGCCCATCTTCCATTTCCATCCATGATGATGGCAATGTGTGAAATTGTGGGAATGTTTTGTGGTGTCATGAAATACCTTTCATCACTGAAAAAGTAAATTTAGATTTGCAAAAGTTCGTTTTCTTTGTCTTTTTTGAGATTATCTACTTTGGCAGTAAAATCATCAGTGATTTTTTGTAGGTCTTGCTGAGCTTTTTTAGATTCATCTTGAGATATAGTTTTATCTTTTTCTAGATCTCTTAATTTCTCTAAACTATCTCGTCTGATATTCCGCAAGGATACGTTTGAATTTTCACTGATCCCTCCCACTGATTTCACCATTTCTTTTCTGCGTTCTTCAGTGAGAGCAGGAACATTGATTCTAATCATTTCTCCATCGTTTGTAGGAGTCATTCCTAGGTTTGATTGTAATAAAGCTTTTTCGATCTCTATTAGAGCATTTTGATCCCATGGTTGTATGGTTATTGATCGTGCCTCAGGTATAGAGATTGATGAAAGCTGATTTATAGGTGTAGGAGTTCCGTAATAATCAACATTGATATTTTCAACGAGTCCAGTAGATGCACGTCCAGTTCGTACTGAGGATAGTTCTCGTACTAAAGACTCTATACTTTTTTCCATTCTTTCTTTTGTATTGTCAAAAATCTGATTGATTTCATCCATGGCTTTTCTCCTGTTTAGGAATGCACCAGTGTCCCAATTTCATCGCCATTCACTATTTTTGATAGATTGCCTTTTGTGAACAGGTCAAAAACTATTACTGGAATTTCATGTTCCATGCAAAGTGATAGGGCTGTGCTATCCATTACTTTTAATCTTTTTGAGATTGCATCTAAATAGGTTATTTCTTCAAATTTATTTGCTTCAGAGTCTTGATTAGGATCTCGGTCATAAATACCGTCTACTTCATTTTTTGCCATAAGTAGAGCGTCTGCGCTAATTTCTAATGCTCTGAGTGCAGATCCAGTATCTGTAGTCATAAATGGGTTGCCTGTACCAGCAGCAAATAAAACTATTCTGCCTTTCTCCAAATGTCTAATTGCTCTTCTTCTAATATAAGGTTCAGCCATTTGCTGTATGTTGATTGCACTTAGCGTGCGAGTGTCTAATCCGTGCTTTCTTTCTAATGAATCTTGTAATGCTAATGCGCTGATTACTGTAGCTAACATTCCAGCATAGTCAGCAGTAGCTCTTTCCATTCCTTCGATCTCAGCTTCAGACCCACGCCAAATATTTCCTCCTCCAACTACTATGGCTAGTTCTACACCCATAGAGATAATAGATTTGATTTCTTCTGCCATAAAATCTAAAGAATCAGGATCTACTCCGTGAGTTTTTGCCCCTTTTAAAGATTCGCCACTAACTTTTAATAGTATTCTTTTATATTTACGCGAGGGCATAAATTATTCGCCTAGAGAAAATCGTTCAAATCTTCTAACACGTATATTTTCGCCTAGTTTACCAACTGTTTCATTAATTAAATCTTGGATGCTTTTTGACGGATCTTTAATAAATGATTGAGAAAGTAAGCATACTTCTTCTGCTTTATCTTCAGAATTTTCCGGTAACTCTTGAGCACTTACAAATTTAGGAGCCATTGCAGCAATTTGCATGGCTATATCATGGGTAAGTTTAGAAAAATCATCAGTTCTAGCAACGAAATCTGTTTCGCAGTTTACTTCCACCATTGATCCAATTCTTCCGCCGCTATGAATGTACGTTTCTATTACACCCTGGTCGGTATCTCTTTCAGCTTTTTTTGCTGCAGACGCAATACCTTTTGATCTTAAAAGAGATTCGGCTTGAGCAACGTTGCCTCCTGACTCTTCAAGTGCTTTTTTACAATCCATTATTCCGGCACTAGTTTTTTCTCGTAATTCTTTTATTATTTTTGTATCAATTTCCAATTTGCACCTGATAATTTTTTAGTTGTTTTCAGTTTTTTAAATTTGTTGAGGTTCTATTGCATTTGTTTCATTAGATGCATCAGAGGAAACTTCATCATCTACTGTAAGTTCTTGATCAGAGGAGATTTCAGCGGCTACGTCTTCATCCGTGGATGTAGAGTAAGTGACCATTCTTTCTGAAGAATCAATTGATTGAACAAAATCATTGTCAGTAGATTCCCTACGAGTCTTTCCATCGATGATAGCATCTGCCATTCTAGAAGTTATAAGTCTAATAGCTCTAATAGCATCATCATTTCCTGGCATAGGATAATCTACTAATTCTGGATTGGAATCTGAATCAACTAAAGCAACAATTGGAATACCAACTTTAATAGATTCTGTGACTGCAATCTCTTCTTTAGCAACATCAATAATAAAAATAGCACCTGGCATTTCTTCCATATCTTTAATTCCAGCCAAGTTACGGTTTAATTTTTCTATTTTTTCATCTATTTTTAGGGATTCTCTTTTTGTTAATACTTCAAAGTCTCCATTTGCTCTTTGTGCTTCTAAAGAAATTAAATGGGCAATTCTTTTTTTGATTGTTTGGAAATTAGTTAAAGTTCCACCTAACCATCGGTTTGATATATACATTGAAGAACTGCGCTGTGCTTCATTAATTATTACGTCTTGTGCTTGTTTTTTAGTTCCTACCATAAGTATTTTTTTACCCTCAAATGCAACTTGAGATAAAAAGTTGGCAGCATCTTCAATCAGGCCAATACTTTGTTGTAGGTCAATGATATGAACACCATTTCTATGAGTAAAAATGTATTTTTGCATTTTTGGGTTCCAATATTTTTTTTGATGCCCAAAATGGACTCCTGCTTCTAAAAGAGATTTCATTGTGATTTTTTGAGAATCTTCTTGTGCTTCTGAGTCACTCACCATTTGAACCATAAAGTTTGCCTTTCCTCGTATTTGTTTTTAGGTATAAAAATGCCAAAGAATTGTAACATGTAGGATTGTATATAGTAAAATTAATTAGTATTTTGTTTTTGTAGATCTAATGTCATGATCAATGCATCTTCTAAATTGTCTGAGTAGTATTTGACTCTTCTTCCAACAAATTGGAAGTTTAATTTTTTGTATAAGTTTTTTGCCGCATCATTTGATGGTCGAACCTCTAAAGTTATAGATTGATTACTATTTTTAATACTTTCGTTAATTATTGAGTGCATTATTTTTCTGCCTATTCCTAACCTTAGATATCTGCGCCTAACTCCTATTGAAATTATATGAATTTCCCCCGCAATTTCCCAGGTTACAGCGTATCCAACTATGAATTTGTCTTGCGGGTGATGTCCAGTGTATCCATTTCGGTATTGGAAATTTGAGTTATT
This sequence comes from uncultured Chloroflexota bacterium, assembly GCA_913045625.1. Taxonomy (GTDB): domain Bacteria; phylum Chloroflexota; class Dehalococcoidia; order Lucifugimonadales; family UBA826; genus AG-426-M11. Next base: position 6,648 of record CAJWPE010000031.1, read on the forward strand.
GATTAAAAAATCTTTTGGTATTTCTGCAACAATACAGTTTGAGATTTTCCTATTGATTTCGGTACGGAAATTTGTAGAAGGGAATAAATTGGGGAAGGCATCTTGTTCTATTGCTAAGACTGGGTCAATATCTTCAATTTTCATTGATCGGATTTTCACATCGTATAAAGTGTCCATTTTATAATTATCCTAAACAATAGATGAAAAAATATTCTTGAATTTTGTATGCAAACTCCTTGCAAATGTATACCCTACAAGGAGTAGAATCCAAGTGGTTATTAATAAATTCAAATTATCTTGGAATTTGGCATGGAACATATTTTAAGAATAATATACATCGCTTTTAAGCATAAATATCAATTGTTTTTTGCATATGCCTCTACAGCAGGTGCTGTTGCTGCATATGTTATTTTACCTAGATATTTTGGTGAAGCTATTGATGCTATAGCTATTCCGTTATCTGAAGGTAATTCAGTTGATCAAAGTGTATTATTTTATTCAGTATTCATTATTATGTCTTTAAGTGTAGTGAGAGGTATTTTATCTTACTGGCAGACTCACTTGGCTGAGGCTATTTCTCAATATGTTGCTTATGATTTGAGAAATATGCTGTACGACCACGTACAAAATCAAAGTTTTGATTTTCATGACAAATTTCATACTGGTACGTTAATGTCCAGAGCAATTACTGATGTAGAAAATATTAGGATGTTTATTAATATGGGCCTTGTGAGGGCACCATATTTTATAGCTCTATTTGTGATAGTGGCATACGTATTGCTTTCATCTAATCTGATTTTAGGTCTTATTGGTGTTACTTTTATGCCTGTTGTAGCTATATACACAAGTAAAGTTAGATTGAAAATGAGAGAATTATGGCTTCAGGTTCAAGAAAAAATGGCTGAACTCAGTATCATATTGCAAGAAAATTTTGCAGGACAAAGAGTTGTGAAGGCATTTGCTTCTGAAGAATATGAAGAGGAAAAATTCCAAACAAAAAATCAAGAAGTAGCAGATATATATATCGAAGCTGAAAACTTACGAATTTCTAGTGTTTCTTTCATGTTATTTACTTTCATGCTGTCTATGGCAATTGTACTTTGGTATGGAGGGAGATTGGTAATTGGCGGATCTGAATTTACCCCTGGTGATTTAGCAGAATTTATATTTTATTTGCAAATTTTAGCTATGCCAGTTCGTATGGCTGGGTGGGTTGTAAATTCTTATGCTAGAGCAGGATCTGCTGGAGAAAGAATGTTTGGGGTGTTGGATTATAAATCTAATGTTCAAGAAATCAACAATCCTATTATTAAAGAAAGAGTCAAAGGGTCTGTGACATTCAAAAATGTTTCTTTCAGTTACACGGGCCATTCTAAAGCGCTTAGATCTATTTCAATTAATGTTAATCCAGGAGAGATTATTGCTGTACTTGGTGCCCCAGGAAGTGGAAAAACTACATTAATTAATTTGTTGTGTAGATTTTATGATCCTTCTGAAGGAGAAATATTAATAGATGGAGAAAATATCAAAAATTTCCAATTGAAAAATCTAAGATCACATATTGGTATGGTTCAACAAGATCTTTTTTTGTTTACAACTAATTTAAAAGAAAATATTTCATATGGGAAAGAAGACGCAACATATGATGAGATTACTCAAGCATCAAAAATTGCACAAATGCATGATTTCATTCTGTCTTTAGATGAAGGTTATGAAACTTATGTCGGAGAAAGAGGTTCTACATTATCTGGAGGTCAAAGACAAAGAATGGCTATAGCAAGAGCAGTAATACTAGACCCCCCAATTTTGATTCTAGATGATTCAACATCTAGCGTGGATGCCAATACGGAAGATCAGATTAAACAAGCTATGGAATCGGTCATGGAAGGAAGAACAACATTTGTAATAGCTAATCGATTAAGTACTGTTCACTCTGCTGATCAAATCTTGGTTATGAATGAAGGAGAAATTGTAGAACAAGGGAATCATCAAGAACTATTACATCTTAATGGTAAGTATAAGCAGATTTATGATTTGCAACTTAGACCTCAGGAAACTTTAAATGACGCCATTAAGAAAAATTAAGGAGTAATTTAAATGAATTTAGGCTTGGGGGGAGTGTCTGCTGCTAGAGGACATTCTGACGAAGAGTATTTTGGACAGGCTTATGATCAAAGAGTAATTTTGAGATTAGCTCCTTTTGTTAAACCATATAGAAAACTCGCTATTATTTCTGTAATTGCTATGTTGGTTTATACCTTTACTTTGGTGATTGTTCCTTGGTTGATTGGTTATGGAATTGATGAATTTATCGCAAATCAAGATTTAACAAAATTAAATATTCTTTTTTTAGTATTTTTACTTGTTGCAGTAGTTAACTGGATATCAAACTACATTATGCAATATGCCATGCAAAAAGTAGGGCAGGGTGTTTTGTTTGGATTAAGAAAAAGATTGTTTGGGCATGTTCAAAAACAATCATTGTCTTATTTTGATAACACAGAAGTGGGTAGATTAATGTCTAGAGTCCAAGGTGATGTTGGACAACTGCAAGAATTTAGTGCTTTGGTAGTAATGAGCTTGGGTGAACTATTAAGTCTGATTGGAATAGTTGTTGCTCTTTTGATCATGAATTTAAAACTTGGCTTAATTACAATGATTGTCATTCCTATTTTGATTGTCATTATGGTTGCCTGGCAGAAATATGCTAAAAAAACTTTTGTGGAGGTTAGAAGGCGAATTTCAATAGTGAACGGATCTTTTAATGAGAACTTTTCAGGTGTTAGGGTAGTTCAAAGTTTAAATCGTCAAAAACGGAATTTAGAGTTGTTTGATGAAAAAAATTTGGCGCATAGATGGTCTAATATTGTTGCAGGAAGATACGCAGCAGCCTTGTTGCCTGCTGTAGATATATTAACTGCAGTGTCAATAGTTTTAGCAATTTTATTTGGTGCTCAAATGGTTGAGTCTCAAGAAATTGGTGTAGGTATTTTAGTTGCATTTATTATGTATATTCAGAGATTTTTTGATCCTATTCGAAACTTAACCATGCAATATACTCAATTGCAAAGATCAATGGCTTCAGGATCTAGAATTTTTGATCTGATGGATCGAGTTCCTGGTCTTGCAGATAAAGCAGATGCATATGAAATGCCCGAGATTAAAGGATCGGTAGAATTTAAAGATATTCGCTTTTCTTATTTTGAAGGAGAGGAGGTCTTAAAAGGGATTAATTTGAAAATTGATTCCGGAGAAACTGTAGCCATTGTGGGTCCAACCGGAGCTGGTAAAACTAGTATTGTTTCAGTTTTGTCTAGGTTTTATGGTGTTCAACCCGGTAATGGTTCAATTTTAGTTGATGGGATTGAAATAACTGACGTTACTAGAGAATCTCTAGTTCATCAAATGAGTATGGTTTTACAAGAACCCTATCTTTTTTCAGGAACAATTCTAGAAAACATTAGATACAATCACCAAAATGTTTCTGATCAGGAAGTTGTTGAGGCTGCTAAAGCAGTAGGGGCTCATGAATTTATCAATAATTTGCCTGAAGGATATCAAACATATTTAGCAGAGAGAGGCAATAATATTAGTCTAGGTCAGAGACAACTAATAAGTTTTGCAAGAGCAATAGCTTCAGATCCTAAAATATTAGTTTTGGATGAAGCTACTGCTAGTATTGATAGTCATACAGAAATATTAATTCAACAAGCTTTGAAAAAAGTTCTCAAAGGAAGAACTGCAATAGTTATAGCGCACAGACTCTCTACAATAAGAGGAGCCGATAAGATTGTTGTATTGGATGGAGGACAAATTGTGGAAATTGGGACTCATGATACATTGATGGCTAAAAAACATCTTTATTTTGAGTTATACAATAAAAACTTTGCTTCAATAGAAGCCCTCTAATTTTATATCTAATGCTTTTAAATTTATAAAGATTTATAATCAGACTATTATCAAAAATTTAAGGTGAGAGATGAAAATTTTTTTCTGTCCTGAATGTGGAGGATACACATTATGGCCTTCAGAGGTTTGTGATGAATGCCTAGCAAAACTACCTCCTGATTCTTGGGTTGAAATCACTGAAGAAGAACTACAACAACTTGAATATATTGATGAGTTTGAACCTGGAGAAAATATCCCTACATGGGAATATGAAGTTTTAAAACTTAAATCTGATTGTGTTGATTCATCTCGTGAATACAACAAAGCCTTATTAAATGGTATGGGAGAGAAAGGTTGGGAGTTAGTTAGGATTACTTCTATGGGAGATCCTATTTCAGATAATTTTGGAGTGTTTAAAAGATCTTGGTCAGATAAGATAGAAGATTAAGTGCGATTTGATATTAATAAATAGTCTTCAATTATTTGTTGATCATATACAAAAGGTAATTTCGGTATATCTTCATTTTTGACCCATTTGAAATCGCTTACTTCGTTACTGATAGATAAAATTCCTGAAGTCTGAGTAGCATGAAATACAATTATTACTACTGGGCTTAAACCAGAATAAACACCTTGTAATTCAGTTATAGATACATCTATATCAACTTCTTCTTTAACCTCTCTGATTGCTGCTGATTCAACATTTTCTCCTCTATTAACATACCCAGATAATAAGCTCCATTTGCCAAAATGAGGCTCAATAGATCGTTTGACTAATAGTATCTGGTTTTGTTTTTTAACAATTATTACTGCAGCAACTTTTGGATCTTCATAGTAAGTAAAATTGCACTTGTCGCAAGTAGGATTTGATGCTTTTAAAATATCAATCCCTATAAGCTTACCACCACAATTTGAGCAGAAATTATTGTTATATTTTTGAGTCATTAATCATTTAAACTAATTGATGTGTAAATATAATTTATCCATTGTTGGAAAAATGTATTTCTATGCATTCTCCATTTATTTGTAGGATTTTCGAAGTCAAAATTAGATATTGGTGGAACATTTGGATTTGATTGATCTCTTTTTGCCTCAGAGGCTAGACGGCCTGCATTATATTCCGGATGACCAATGTGCATCACTTGAGAGTGATCTGGTGTTTCAAAAATAGTGTACCCAGATTCTTTTCCATATGCTAATAAGTTAATGATATTTTTATTAGCAGCATTTTCCATTTCTATGTCTGGTAATCCTGCGAATCTGCTTTGGGGGCATAAAAACTTGTCGTCTAAAGCACCTATAATTGGGTTAGATGGAGATAAGTTTTCTAATTCGTAAACACCAAAAAGTTTTTTCGTGAAATTTTCCTTAGGAATTCCTAACAAATAAGCTAATGCAAATCCTCCCCAGCATAACCCTAATGTACTAGGGATACTTTTTGTTGCCTCAGATATTAACTCTGTGAATTCAGGCCAGTAATTTACTTCTTCGTAATCAAGATGTTCAACTGGAGCACCAGTGACAATTAATCCATCTAAGGGCTTATTTTTTGTGGCCTCTTCATAACTTTGATATAACTTGTCAATGTGACCTTGAGACCAAGTTTTATATTCATGAGATTCGAGTCGGATCCAAATTGGTTCGATTTGTAAAACTGATAACCCCAAAGGGTTTAATAAATTCATTTCGTATTGTTCACCAAGTGGCATAATATTTAGAATTCCAATTCTTAATGGCCTAATATCTTGCCGTTCAGCTTTTTCAATTGGAATCCACCTGATTTTATTTTGCTCAATAAATGGGACACCATGGTAATCAGGCCTAATAATTAATGTCATTAATACTTATGTCTCCAATTTTGATGCTCATAGGTGTGGTAAAAAATCACACCTATGAGCGCAGGAAATTAATTTAGATCGCATCAAAAGAATTTTGGAAATCTTCTATGATATCGTCAATATGCTCCAACCCAACTGAAACTCTAATTGTAGCTGCTTCTACACCAGCAGATGCTTGTTCTTCAGGAGATAATTGTTCGTGTGTAGTAGATGCAGGATGAATTACTAATGTTTTAGCGTCGCCAACATTAGCCAAATTACTAGCAAGATTTAGGTTATCTATACATTTAACTGCAGAATCATATCCGCCCTTTAATGTAAATGTTAATACTGCTCCGTAGCCTCTTTGAAGATATTTATCAGCTAAACTTTTATAAGGATTTGAAGATAATCCAAGATAATTGACTGAATCTACTTTTGGATTATTTTCCAACCATTCTGCTAATGCTAGTGAGTTGTCACAATGCCTTTCCACTCTAAGTGATAGAGTTTCAAGTCCTTGAATGAATAAAAATGAATTGAATGGACTCAAAGCGGCACCATAATCTCTCAATGCTTCAAATCTAGCTCTTATACCAAATGCTATATTCCTATTTTCTGGAACGCCTAAAGCTTTACACAAATCACTTCCAAATCCTGAAACATCCCAGTGAACAAGACCATGATAAGCATCACTAGGTTCAGTAAATAATGGGAACTTTCCATTTCCCCAATTGAAAGTTCCTGCGTCAACTATTACTCCACCTATACTTGTTCCATGACCTCCAATCCATTTAGTAGCACTGTGAGTGATGATATCGGCTCCATAATCAATAGGCCTTATCAAAGCTCCAGCAGCTCCAAGAGTATTGTCGACTACAAGAGGAATGTCGTAAGAATGGGCTAATTTTGCAATTGCTTCAAAATCAGGAACATTTATTTGAGGATTGCCTAAAGATTCTATGTATATAGCTTTAGTGTTTTCGTCAATATTCGATTCAAAACTAGAAAGATTGTCTCCATCAGCAAATTTAACATTTATACCTAATCTTGGAAATTGAGCTTTGAATTGGTTATATGTTCCTCCATACAAATAGGATGATGAAACAAAATTGTCACCAGCCTGTACGAAGTTCGCGATAGCTGTAAATTGTGCCGCTTGCCCTGAAGCCGTTGCTAATCCTAATAGACCACCTTCTAGAGCCGCCACCCTTTTCTCAAATACATCAGTAGTTGGGTTCATAATTCTAGTGTATATATTCCCCAATTCTTTTAGAGTAAATAAGTTTGCGGCATGTTCGTGACTGTTAAATACAAAGGATGAGGTTTGATAAATAGGAACTGCCCTGGAACCTGTAGCGGGATCGGGTTCTTGACCTGCATGAAGTTGTAAAGTTTCAAATTTGTAATCGCTCATTCTATTCTCCTAATGTTTAAAAGTTGATAAATTTTTAGCAAAAAAAAAGGCTCTCCCGGAAACGGATAGAGCCGTACCCTTTGTCATATAAGACCTCGTCTAACCCCCAAAGGCACCTTAAAGGTTAAGGTTGCCGGACAGGGTCTAAGGATTGGGGCCTCACCTGTCACTCTTGACGATATTTTGTTTTTAAGTTGCTAATACTTTTGCTTCGAAGCGTTTATAATCTACTATGACTATTTTTTTTTGTCAAATACCTTTGTGGGTTTTATGAATATCAATGAAAAAATTATAAATCAGCTAAGTGCAAATCAAAATTTAGCTATAAAGTTTATTGCTAACGTTGCAGAAATGCATTCTGCTAAAGCCTTTTTAGTGGGCGGAGTAGTTAGAGATATTATATTAAACAAAAAAATTCATGATATTGATATTGCTGTTGAAAGTGATCCCAATTTAATGTTTGAGTCTTTAAAAAACTCAGAAAAATTTCAAATAGTTTCTATGTCCGAATTTGGAGTGGTTAAAGGTGTTTTTGATGATGTAGAAATAGACATAGCTATGACTAGGAAAGAGGCATACCTTTCACCCGGGGCATTACCTAAAGTTTTTTTGAAAACAGAAATTGATTTAGATCTTCTTAGGAGAGATTTTTCTATTAATGCGTTAGCGGTTTCTCTCAACTCCAAAACTTGGGGCGAAGTTATAGATGTTTCTAACTCTTTAGAAGATTTGGAAAATGGTATTATCAAAATTTTGCATCCTAAAAGTTTTATTGATGATCCCACAAGAATTTTTAGAGCTATTAAGTATGCAAATAGATTGAATATGAAAATTTCAAAATGTACTTATGAAAATATGTATAAATCTATAGAAAATGTGAGTTTGTTAAGCGGTAAAAGAATTGCTAACGAGATATTATCAATTTTTCAAGAAGATAATTTTCAAAATATTTTAAATCATCAAATCATGATAATGATTTTTGAAAAATTTGATTTTCATTTAGCTGATAGAAATACATTAGGAGATTT
>CAJWPE010000032.1 GCA_913045625.1 uncultured Chloroflexota bacterium
GGATTGCGGCTAAAGTCAAAGCTGGAGCTGTATTTTTAATTTCTGGTTCTAAAATAATAGAGGAAATACTTGAGTTCACTTTTTCTGCTTGATTAATGACTAATGACTCATGATTTTGATTGCAAACAATTATTGGATTATTTATTTCATTAACTGAAATTTTTATTCTTTCTAATCTTTGAAGAGTGTTTTGAAACAATGAATTGTTTTCATCAAATGATATGAATGGTTTTGGAACATCTGAGGTTGATAATGGCCAAAGCCTTTTGCCAGAACCTCCAGTAAGGATTACTGGTTGAATGATCATTTTGTGTCCTTATTCATTAGAAATCAAAATCTATACATGAAATTATAGATTTGCTTAAAATATTCTTCAAATATTTTAAGTTGTGTCAGTTTGGCTGAGAATTTAGAATGTGCTCAAAATAAAGAGGTGAAATATGGGTAAATTAGATAATAAAGTAGTGATAGTTACTGGAGCTAGTAGAGGAATTGGTGCAGAGATAGCAAACTTGTTTGCTAAAGAAGGAGGAAAAGTTGTTTGTGCTGCTAGAACTCTTAAGGAAGGCGATCATCCACTGGAAGGTTCTTTAGAGAAGACTGTTAATGACATTAATGAATTTGGCGGTGAAGCAGTCGCGCTTACTTCCAATATTTCTTTGCCTGAAGACTGTGAAAAATTGTTTCAAGATACGTTAGATTTATATGGGAGTGTTGATGTATTAGTTAATAACGCAGCATTGACATATTTTGTGCCTGTAAAAGACTATCAGCTCAATAGATGGATGAGATCATGGGCTGTGAATTTTCATGCTCCATTCATTTTAAGTCAGTTAGCGGTTAACCATATGATTCCTAAAAAATCTGGAAGTATAGTGAATATTTCTTCTGGAGCAGCAATTGGGCCAGGTAGAGGCCCCTATGAAAACGTACCATCGAATTCGGGTGGAACTTGTTACGGAGCAGAAAAAGCTGCATTGGAACGATTTACTCAAGGTTTAGCTCAAGAAGTATTTGAGTATGGAATATCTGTAACTAGCTTAGCTCCTTCTCAAGTGGTACCGACTCCCGGAACGGTATTCCATAATCTTGTTACAGGATTAGATGATCCTAAAAGTGAACATCCAAAATTGATGGCTGATGCTGCATTACTTTTAGCTACAGAGCCCCTAGATAAAATTTCTGGAAGAGTTACTTACACCCAACAAATATTAGGTGAATATGGAATGATTTCTGAGCCTAAAGGGACTGGGGTAGAAGGGGGAAGGACAGGAAGTGGGTATAGTCAAATTTAATAGAGAATAAAAACTTAAAAAACTTACAGCTAAAAACTCCTTGATTGTAACTACTAGAATTGTTTATTGTCAGTTTTGTAAAAACTAATTAAACGTAGATTTTTTCGGGGGATTTATGAAGCTGACTCGAGCACGAGTAACTAACTATAGAAGTATAGATGATTCAACATGGGTGAATTTAGAAGACGTCACCGCTTTAGTTGGTAAAAACGAATCTGGAAAGACTGCTTTTCTTCAAGCTTTGAGAAAAATTAATTCTATTGCTGGAATTGAAGATCAATTTAATATTCGTGATTATCCTCGTAAAGGATACATAAAATATAAGAAAATTCATGAAGAAAATCCCGGTACTGTTGTTCAAGCAGAATTTAAATTATCTCAAGATGAAATAAGCGAAATCGAAACATTTTTCGGTAAAGGAATTTTAAGTACAGATACTGTAATAGTAGGAATGAATTATAAAAATGAAAGATCCTGGAAAATACAAATTTCTTCTGCGGTAATTAATCAACCTCAACAATCATCATCAGAGATTGAATTGATTTGTAAACAAATTGAGGATGAATTTCTTGAAAAATGGTTACCTAAATTTGTTTATTTTGACAACTACAGCATTATGCGGGGAAAACTGTCCATAAATGATCTTCAAGATCGTTTGAAGACAAGCGGTCCTTTAGATGATGCTGATAGAACATTTTTGTCACTCTTAACTTTATCTGGGGTTTCATTAGAAGATCTACAACAAGATTTGGGATATGAAGATATTAAAGTTGAATTGGAATCAGCATCTATCAATATTACCGATGAAATATTTGAATATTGGCATCAAAATCGCCAATTAAAAGTAGAATTTGATGTTTCTCAAGCTGATCCTAGAGACCCTGCACCATTAAATGAAGGAAAAATTTTACACGTAAGAATAGAAAATTCTAGGCATAGAGTAACTGTATCTTTTGACGAACGATCAAAAGGTTTTGTGTGGTTTTTCTCTTTCTTAGCTTATTTTTCTCATCTGGAAGAAACAGAATCTAGTGATTTAGTAATTTTATTAGATGAGCCTGGTACGGCATTGCATGCAATGGCACAGAAAGACTTTTTAAGATTTATGGATGAAAGATTAGCTCCTAGGTGCCAAGTGGTTTATTCTACCCACTCTCCATTTATGGTTGATTTACAAAAATTACAAAGAGTTCGTACAGTTCAAGACATGGATGGTCGAGGTACAGTAATTAGTCAGGATGCTAGTAAAAATGACCGTGAGACTGTTTTTCCTTTACAAATGGCTCTTGGTTATCAGATGGCCCAAACATTATTCATGGCTCCTCATTGTTTGATGGTTAACAACCCTTCTGATCTTATATATTTACAAGTAATGGGAAATCTAGTTTCAAGAGATCATGATATTAGAATTGATCCTAGATGGGTGATAATTCCAATTGGTGGTACTGAAAATTTAGCTACATTTGTTTCTTTATTAGGTGAAAATTATGTTAGTGTAGCTGTAATGATGGATATTACTCCTACTAATCGTCAAAAAATTGATGATATAAATCAATCTACTGAAACATTTGCAGATAACCCTATTAAATGGGTAGAAGTGACTAGGGTAAGGGATGCTGATATTGAAGATTTATTCCCCCCCCATCTTTACTTGGATTTAGTTAATCAAGCGTATGAAAATCATTTAAAAGAACCTTTAACAATGAAATTGATTACGGATAGGAATCCAAGAATTGTAGAAAGAATTTCTTTATATTTTGAAAAAAATAATATTTGTGATGGTATTTTTGATAGATATATTCCAGCTGCATATTTATTAGAAAACTTTCATGTTTGGCAGAATGTAATTCCACCAGAAACAGTTGAGAAAATTTCTACTCTAATTTCCAAAATCAATGCTTTATTAGCAGATGGTCAAGAAAAACATGTAGACAAAAATTCTAATTTTTCTATAGACTCCAACGAGAATAGAGTTGAATCAAATAAAGATTCAGGTTCTACATTGGATTCAATTATTTCTGAAATAGATGAGTCTGCTAATTTTCCTGTACAAACTCAATTTTAATAATAGATGATCTTGTAATTAATGTTTTACTGATATGAATTTTATTGACTCAGTCAACAAAACTTTTACTTTGGTAGATTTTGAAAGAAATCAGAATTTACCCGTCCATTCTACTTTTCATTTACAAAGAATTGCAGAGTTTTTAGATAGTATTTCTAATCCGCATTTGAATATTCCGACTATTCATGTGGCAGGAACAAAAGGTAAGGGAAGTGTTTGTTCACTAATAGCTTCAATATTGACAAAAAACGATAAAAAAGTTGGGCTAATTACTTCGCCGCACCTTCATAGCGTGACTGAAAGAATTCGGTTAGGATCTGATCCTATCGACGAAAATGATTTTATTGAGTTGGTAGATGAATTATGGCCAAAGGTTGAATCTCATAATCATTCTAGTTCCTTTGGACAGCTCACTTGGTTTGAATTTATGATTGCAGCTAGTTTTTATTATTTTAAAAAATGTGGTGTTGATTTTCAGGTAGTCGAAACAGGGTTAGGTGGAAGATTGGATGCTACGAATGTTGTTCTTCCTATTGTGAGTGTAATTACTTCAATTAGTTTGGATCATACAAAAATTTTAGGAGAAACTATACAAGAAATTTCATTTGAGAAAGCAGGGATTATAAAAGCAGGAATTCCTGTTGTTTTATCTCCTCAAAAATTTGATGAGGCACGTCATGTGATTACGGATGTAGCAAGTCAACGAAATTCAGATTTATTAAATGTTTCGGACTTATATCATGTCGAAAATGTACATAATTTACGTACATCTCAAATATTTGATGTCAAAACAGATAATATTTCCCGTCAATTTGAACTTGGGTTACTAGGAGATTATCAAATTGAAAATGCTTTGACTGCATTGGGAGTGGTCAGTGTTTTGAGGCATTCAGGTTTTGAGATTTCTGATGATTCGATATCTGAAGGTTTTAATCAAGTAGTTTGGAGTGGTAGGTTTGAATATCTTAGTACTATAAATGATAATTTTGAAATTTTAGTTGATGGAGCGCATAACGTTTATTCGATGGAGTGTTTAGCTCAAGAAATCAAAAGTCTTAAATATGAAAATTTGATTGTAATATTTGGTGCATTGGGTTCACATGATTTTAAGGGAATGTTAAATGTTTTGAATTCATTAGACCCTATTTTAATTGGAGTTCATTCACGGCACCCAAAATCAATCAAATCTTCCTTAATTGAATTACAATTAGATGATATGGGATTTAGAGATCAATTTTTTTTTGATTCTGTTTCAGATGGATTTGACTATGCTAGTAATATATCTAACAAAGGTGATTTAATTTTAGCTACTGGATCATTATCAGTAGTTGCAGAGGTCATTGAATCTCATAAAAAAATGGTGCCTGAGTTGTATCAAGGGTTTTAGGAATTTTTGAGAGGAATAACATTGGAAAGTTCTAATAATGTGACAGATAAAAAAAGAGTAGTTGTGACCGGATTGGGAGTTATGTCTCCATTGGGTGAAACGGTAAATCAATATTGGGATTCTCTCAAGAATTCAAAATCAGGTATATCCAATATTACTCTTTGTGACACTTCAGGTTTTCCATCTGCTATTGCTGGAGAAGTTTCAGGATTTGACCCGGGTCAATATATTAATCCTAAAGAAGCTAGAAGAATGGCAAGATTTTCACAATTAGCAGTTTCTGCAGCATCTACAGCATTAGAAGATTCTAAATTGGATTTTAATAAGGAAAATTTAGAAAGATTTGGAGTTGTGATGGGTAATGGGAATGGAGGTTTGCCTACTACAGAAGAAAATGCAGAAATTTTATTTTCAAGAGGCGGCATGAAAATCAATCCTTTTTTCATACCTATGATTTTGCCTAATATGGCAGCTGCACAAATCAGTAGGGTTTTTGGAATTAAAGGATATTCTTCTACTGTCATTACTGCTTGTGCAGCAGGTAACCAAGCAATTGGTGAAGCTACTGAAGTTATAAGAAGAGGTACTTCTGATGTAGTAATAGCAGGAGGGACTGAGGCAGGTATCAGTAGAATTGGTCTTGGAGGATTCCATGTTATTAAAGCCTTAAGTCGATTTTCAGGAGATCCTACATTAGCTAGTAAACCTTTTGATGCCGACCGTGATGGCTTTGTTCCAGCTGAAGGAGCGGGTGTTTTGATTTTAGAAAGTTTAGAACATGCAGTTGCGCGTGGAGCTGAAATTAAGGCTGAAATAGTGGGTTATGGCATAACATCAGATGCCTTTCATCCTGTTCAACCTGATGATACTGGTGACGGTGCTTCTAGAGCTATTAAACTTGCTATCAGTGATGCAAATATTTCACCTACTGATTTGGATTACATTAATGCTCATGGGACGTCTACTCCTTTAAATGATGCTTCAGAAACTAAAGCTATTAAGAAAGCTTTAGGAGATCATGCTTATAAAATACCTATTAGTTCTACAAAATCTATGATTGGGCATGTATTAGGAGGTGCAGGAGCTATTGAAGGTGTTGCGGTAGTCAAATCTATTCAAGAATCGATTATTCATCCTACAGTTAACCAAAATGTTGCTGATCCCCAGTGTGATTTGAATTACGTTCCAAACGTTAAATTGGATAAAAAAATAAATTTTGCTTTATCAAATAATTTTGGTTTTGGTGGGCAGAATGCTTGTGTAATATTTGCAGATTTTAATCGTTAGAATTCAACTGATTCCATAAAATCTACCCAAGTGTTTATAGTAATGTCATCTCTCCGTTTTCTTAAAGCTTCTTCCCTATCCCAAATTTGATTTTGTGATTCATTTGATTTTAGTGAGTCGAACCTTGTTTGTTCCCAGTGAGTTGGACTGTTATACCCTGTTAATAATGTTATTTCAGTAGGACTTGTAGATGATAAAGTTGTCCACATACCAAGTATGCTAGCTCCCATATTTTCCATTCGAGGCCAGATACCATCCTCAGAACATTCTACAAATTCCTTAACATTAGAAGATGAAATATAAAATTTTCTGAGGCCATAGAATGGTCGCCTATCTTCAGGAGGAATAACTCCTTTAGGTCTTGAACTGATAGGTTGTAGTAGGGAAACTTTCTCAAGCTCTATAAATTCACTTCGATCCATAGCCCATGCACCTTGTGAAGTTTTTAAATCATCAAAGTTGCTGAAGGATGTCATTTGAACTAAGTGATTTTTAGGTTTTCCGATTACTCCACCAACCACACATAAAATCTGACCACCTGCAGTTCTAATTGAAGGCCATATATTTGATCTACAATAGGCCAAATATTCATATAATTCGCTTTTTTTTACTATAGTTTTTCTTTCTTCAGTTAGCATTTAATTTTTTCTTGGATTAAAAATTTAACATAATGATAAAATCATAATTAGGTTCATTGTAAATCAAAAACATATAATAGATAAACAATGTTAGGAGGGAGTTATGTCAGTAATTACTTTAGGTGGATTAGCAGGTGGTGGAGCTAGATTGTTAGGACCCAAATTGTCGGAAAAATTAGGAGCTGATTACATAGATAGAAATATTATTTCTACTATTGCTGAAGAGTTGGGCGAGTCAGTTGAATCAATTGTTGCTAAAGAAGAAAATGCTCCATCTAGGTCTCATAAACTTGCATTAGCAATTAAAAAAATTATTGAACGATCTGGGGCTAGTTGGGGTGGAGATCCTTACTTTGGCTCTGGTTTTTCACATTTTTTCTCAGATAGCTATGAAGATTTGCCAGATATTTCTGAGACTAATCAACATGATTCTATCAATGATAGTTATATTGAAGTAATTAAAAACACTATGACTAATTTAGCAACAGAAGGTAATGTGATTTTTCTTGGAAGAGGGGGTCATGTAATTCTGAAAGATTTTACTAATGTTCTTCGTGTAGGAGTTGTAGCTCATCCTGAAGACAGAGTTCAAAATGTCATGAATGTAGATGGTTTGGATCAAAAAAATGCACAAATCGCAGTTAAAAATAGAGATTTGGCTAGAATAAATTATTTTAAAAAGTATTTTTCTATAGATGATCCTGATAGGCCAGATTTATACCATCTAACTATAAACACTAGTGAAGTTAGTATCGATTATGCTTTAGATGTAATTGTTTCTGCATTACATGCACTAGAAGATGGGAAAATAGTAGGTCCACTAAAAATTTAATCAACTTTTTAATCTATTGTGGTATTTTAATCTTTTATATAGAATGCAACGGCTTGTATCATTGGGTAATAATCAGAAAGGTTAATTAAATTGGCTCCGTTAATAGAGATTAAAGACTTAAAAACTCATTTTTTTACTCCTGGTGGAGTAGTAAAAGCTGTCAATGGAATTTCATATTCTGTTGATTCAGGTGAAGTAGTAGCAATAGTTGGTGAAAGTGGTTGTGGGAAAAGTGTTGGTGCTATGTCAATTATGCAATTAATTCCTAATCCTCCAGGTAGAATAGTTAATGGAGAAGTCTTTTTTCAAGGAAAAGATTTAACTAAACTTTCAGATGCTGAAATGAGGGAAATTAGAGGCAATAAAATTGCTATGGTTTTTCAGGAGCCTATGACTTCACTTAATCCTGTTTTAACCGTAGGAAGACAACTTACTGAAACCTTAGAATTACATGAAGGAATGAATGATATTGAGTCTCGAGCTCGAGCTGCTGAGCTTTTAGAATTAGTTGGAATTCCTGATCCTGATTCAAGATTAAATGATTATCCACATCAATTTAGTGGTGGCATGCGACAGAGAGTAATGATTGCAATGGCATTAAGTTGTAACCCTGACTTGATAATAGCTGACGAGCCTACAACTGCTTTGGATGTGACTATTCAAGCTCAGATTTTAGAATTAATGCAGAAGTTATCTAAAGAAACAGGTACAGCATTAATTGTCATAACACATAATTTAGGGGTAGTTGCTAGATATGCTCATAGGGTTATTGTTATGTATGCAGGGAGAATAGTTGAAACTGCCAATGCTGTTGAACTTTATACTAACCCACAGCATCCATACACAAAAGGATTGTTAAATTCTGTGCCTAGATTAGACGAACGAGTTGCTACTCGTTTGGAAGCTGTTGAAGGAATGCCTCCAGACCTCAGTAAACCCACGCTTTGTCAAAACTGTGATTCGCCTGAACCAGAATTAGTATTAGTCAATGAAGATCATTGGGTTGCTAAATGTTCAAATGACAGTTCATGTGACGGATGGTTTCCTAGAGACTTGGAATAAGGAGAAAAAATGGTTACTGCTACTAGTTCAGACACAATATTAGAAGTTGAAGATTTGAAAATGTATTTTCCTGTTACTTCAGGAATTGTTTTTCAACAAAAAGTTGCTGATGTTAAAGCTGTTGATGGTGTAAGTTTTACATTAAAAAAAGGTGAAACATTAGGTTTAGTTGGTGAAAGTGGTTGTGGTAAAACTACCGCTGGTAGAACTATTCTTCAGTTGTATAAACCAACACAAGGCTCCATTAAATTCAACGGCACTGAGTTAAATGGATTAAAAGGTAATTCTTTAAGAGCAGTTCGCCGTGATATGCAAATGATTTTCCAAGATCCTTACGGTTCTCTTAACCCTAGAATGACATGTGGTGACATAGTGGGTGAACCTTTAAAAGTTCATAAGTTAACTTCTTCCAAAACAGAATACAAAGAAAGAGTCAGTGAATTACTCTCAACTGTAGGATTAAGTCCATACATGGCTGAAAGATATCCTCACGAATTTAGTGGAGGACAAAGACAAAGGATTGGTATAGCTAGAGCTTTGGCTGTAAATCCTAGTTTAATAGTATGCGACGAACCTGTTTCAGCTTTAGACGTGTCTATTCAAGCTCAAGTAATTAATTTATTGGAAGA
The DNA here is from genome assembly GCA_913045625.1 of uncultured Chloroflexota bacterium. Taxonomy (GTDB): domain Bacteria; phylum Chloroflexota; class Dehalococcoidia; order Lucifugimonadales; family UBA826; genus AG-426-M11. The sequence continues at coordinate 9,196 of CAJWPE010000032.1, forward strand.
TTTGCAAGAAAAACTAGATTTAACATATATATTTATTGCTCATGACTTATCTGTTGTTAAGCATATAAGCGATAGAATTGCAGTAATGTATTTGGGTCACATTGTAGAAATCGCAGATCGTAACGAATTATATGAAAATCCAGTACACCCATATACCCAAGCTTTATTGTCTGCAATTCCAATTGCAGATCCTGTTTTAGAAGCTACTAGAGAACGAATTTTACTCAGAGGTGGTGTACCAAGTCCTATGAATCCTCCTTCGGGATGTTGCTATGAAAGAAAATGTCCAGACCCTGATAATTCAGGGGATTCTATAGAAATGAAAGAAGTATCACCCAATCATTTTGTGGCAGTAGCTGAAGAATGTTTTGATCAATATGGATGTTATTGGTTTCCTAGAGAAGGGTAAAGTTCTTGGATAGCAAGTTACTTATATCTGATGGATTATTCTTCTAACAAAATTTTAGATGGAGTATTAAAATCTTCTAATCTTAGTGAAGGTTTTAATAGTCTAAGATTATTCCTCAGGTATGTCTTTGAAATTGGTCCGATTTCGACTAAAGATCTTTCATCTTTGATAGGTATTCCTTTACCAGTTGTTTCTTCTTTAAGAAGAGAGCTTGAAAAGAATAAAGTGTTAATCAGGTCAAATGGGATGCTTTTATCAGATTTGGGAATTGATTTGGTTAATCAGATGGGCATTTCGGGAAACATGAAAATTTCAGAAATTACTTCGTCGACCAATCTCTCACATTTATTTGAAAATTTAATTCCAGATCTAGAAAAAATGTGTTTGAACCGACCTTCTTATAATTCTAAAATTGATCAATCTCATGTGACTGTAGAAACTACTTTGAAAAGAGTTCAATATTTAATTAAAAATGATGCTTTTGAGGGAAGAGACATTTTAATTTTGGGTGATGATGATTTAACCTCATTAGCAATTTTATTGTGTATGCAAAAATATCAAATTTTCCCTAAGCAAATTTCAGTAGTTGATATAGATGACAGAATATTAGATTTTATAGGAAATCATTATATGCAAAGCCATATTAAACCCAAATTAGTTAATTTAGATCTATCAGATGGTATTGATCAAGATTTATTAAATAAACATGACGTTTTTATTACTGACCCACCCTATACAGTAGATGGGTTTAAATTATTTATTTCAAATGCAGTGAAATCTTTAAAGAATACCTCTGGAAATATTGGTATCATTTCATTTCCTAATCCTCCAGTTGATAATTATTTATTGATTCAAAAGACTCTTATCCAAATGGGATTGTTATTTAGAGAGATGATTCCAGGTTTTAATCGTTATATTGGGGCATCTATTCATGGAAGTACTACAAATTTAATTCGGTGTACTACATCAAATCAAATTAATGCGGATGTTGATATTAATATGTCGCAAATTTATACTCAATCAAGAGAATGAAATACTGAAACAATCGATCAAAAATTTAATCAATAATTCTGAAGAGATTTCAATGTATCATTCTGAAATTTTTTCAACAATTTTTGATACAGAAAATAAAGAATCTTGGGCATATTTTTTCCCATTTATATTTTCAAATAATCTTCCACCTTCTAAAAAAATTTATATTTATGAAGATTTAGATTTAATCTTAGTTTTTGTTCATCACATTAGAAATCCTAATCAGATTGAATTATTTTTTCCTCCCTTAATTCTTAATGATTTAACTATTCAACAATTAAAAAAAGTTTTAAAAAAAATTGATCAGCAAAATGTCAGGATTTTATGGGTGGATGGAGGGGATAAAATAATTTTAGAGAGATGTTTTGGTCATCAAATTCAAATTGAAGAAAAATCATCAGAGTATATTTTTGATCCCCAAAAGATTTCTCTGTTACAGGGATCACAATTCAAAGATTTACGAAAAAAAATTAATTCAATTAAAAAACTCAATCCAATATTTACACACTTGCATTCAGAAGATATTCCTGAAACATTAGATTTTTTGAAAAACTGGAGAAAATTACAGGGTAGAAAAAATAGTTTTTTATTAGATTGGGGTTATACAAATTCATCAGTAGAAAATTTTTTTAATTTTGATTCATCCATTATCAAAGGTTGGAAAGTTGTGATTGAATCTGAAATAGTTGCTATAGGTATGGCTGGGAAAATTAATCCCAAAGTTGCAAACTTTTATGTTGCTAAAACTAATATAAATATTATGGGTTTATCAGAATTTTTGCG
>CAJWPE010000033.1 GCA_913045625.1 uncultured Chloroflexota bacterium
GGGAGGATTAGATATCATTGTAAATAATGCTGCAATACTAGTCCCAGGTTCTCTAGATTCAGTTCAAGAAAGACACATAGACTTAATTTGGCAAATAGATTTAAAAGGCCCTCTAGTATTGATGAAGCATGCTCTCCCCCATTTAAGAAATGCAGGAGGCGGAGACATCATTAATGTTTCGTCTATTGCTGGAGTATTTCCAGGACCCGGTCCATATGAACCTTTAGAAAAAGGTAGAGAGGGAAGTTTTTATGGAATGGTTAAGTCAGGGTTAGAAAGATTTTCTCAAGGACTTGCCCGTGAAGTTCAAGGAGACAAAATTAAAGTAAATGTTTTATCTCCTCAAGGAAGAATCAGGACTCCTGGAAATATCATGATGGAAAATGATCCCGAAAATCCTAATTTAGACTTTGAACCTGCCACAGAAATGGGCAAGGCATCTGTATGGGTTTGCGAACAACCTATTACTTATACTGGGCACATTCTATTTGATCAAGATGTTTGCAATGCTCAAGGATTGTAATATTAGTTGAAAAAACCAGTTAACATTGTCCACACATCTGATACTCACTTAGGTGACCCTTATGGGCATTCCGCCAGTGAAGAATCATTAAAAAATGTTTTAGATGCAGTAGATTCAACTAAATCAAATTTCCTCATTATAGTAGGAGATGTATTTGACAACGAAAGAGTTTCAAATGATTCTGTGTGTTTTTTTCTAGATCAAATATCACGAACAAACGTGCCTGTAATTATTCTTCCAGGAAATCATGATTTAATGCATTCAAACTCTGTTTATAAAAGACCTATTTTTAAAAACAGCCCTCAAAATCTATACATTTTCCAAAATCCTAACGGTGAAGAAATTCAATTTAAAAATTTTGGAATTTCATTTTGGGGAAAAGCCATGGAAGAACATAGTCCAAAATTCAAACCACTAACTAACATATCATTTGGAAATAATGAGTTTTGGAAAATAGCATTAGCTCATGGTCAATTCGAAGAAGAAGGGGTAAATTCTGGCAGATCTTCACTGATTTCACCTCAAAACATTAAAGAGTCAGGGTGTGATTATGTAGCTCTAGGGCACTGGGACAGTTTTACTGATGTAAGCCAAGACAATATACCCGCATATTACTCAGGATGCCCAACCAAATTATCGAAACAAAAAACTGGTATGGTTAGCTTAATTAATCTAGATCCATCAATTGGAGTATCTCATACAAGGTATCCTCTAAATTCTTAAAAACTCATCCCCCGAAACTACCATTCTGTTACAATCCAACTATCAAAAATCAGGATATTAAATTGGAAAATTCCGAAATTAATTTAGACATAGAAAAAATCTCTTCATTATGTAAAAGGCGTGGATTCATATTTCAAAGTAGTGAAATTTACGGAGGATTAGGAAGTACTTGGGACTATGGGCCATTAGGTGTTGAACTTAAAAGAAACGTCAAAGACCACTGGTGGAATCAAATGGTTTGGGAAAGAGATGATATCGTTGGACTTGATTCCTCCATTTTGATGCACCCAGACACTTGGAAGGCAAGTGGACACTTGGACAGTTTTACCGACCCTCTTGTTGAATGTAAAACTTGTAACAGACGATTTAGAGAAGATCATATAGATTCTGAACTTATTCTGAAGAAATCATGTCCTGAACCAGGATGTAATGGAGAATTAGGTGAAGCTAGAATGTTTCATCTAATGTTTAAAACCTTTATGGGACCAGTAGAAGATGAAGCTGCAATTGTATATTTGAGACCAGAAACCGCCCAAGGAATTTTTGTTAATTTCAATAATGTAGTTACCTCTACTAGAAAAAAATTACCTTTCGGAATAGCCCAAATAGGAAAGGCATTTAGAAATGAAATCACAACAGGCAATTTCATTTTCAGGACTCGCGAATTTGAAATGATGGAAATAGAATACTTTGTCAAACCTGGAGAGGACGAGGAAATTCATGAAAAATGGTTAGATGATTGCATGAAATGGTATGAATCTATAGGGATCAACACCCAAAAACTTAGAATTAGGGAGCATGATAAAGATGAATTATCTCATTACGCAAAATCTACTTATGATATTGAATACAACTTCCCATGGGGATGGGGTGAAATTCAAGGAATAGCCAATAGAACAGATTTTGATCTAAAATCTCATTCTGAAATGAGTGGAGAAAAATTAACTTATTTTGACGATCAAACTCAAGAACACATAATTCCTTACGTAATAGAACCATCTTGCGGTGTCGATAGAGCTGTAATGGCCTTAATAATTGATGCTTATTCTGAAGAGAGTACGGTTCAGGCTAATGGAAAATCTGACACTAGAGTAGTACTAAAACTACACCCTAATATTGCTCCTGTAAAAGTAGCAATTCTACCTTTAAGCAGAAATGAAAAACTAACGCCATTAGCCCGTAACATTTATGACCAAGTAAGAAAATCTTCTCTAATTTCAGGGAATGTGCAATTTGATGATTCCCAAAGTATAGGAAGAAGATATCGCCGGCAGGACGAAATCGGAACCCCTCTATGTGTCACAGTTGATTTTGATTCTCTTGAAGATAATATGGTAACCGTGAGAGAAAGGGATTCTATGGCTCAAACAAGAGTTCTTATATCAAAATTACCAGAGATTATCTCCGAAAAATTGTAAAAAACAAAACATATTCTTTATGAAAATACTCCATACAGCAGATATTCATATAGGAGTGGAAAATTACGGGAAAATAGACCCGGAAACTAGATCATCCACTAGATTATCTGATTTTCTTAGATCTTTTGATGAAATGGTTGAATTTGCTATCAATGAAACTGTTGATTTGTTCATAATTGCAGGTGATGCTTATAAAAGCAGAAACCCTTCTCAAACCCATCAAAGAGAATTTGCAAAAAGAATTTCAAAATTGTCCATGAATAACATCCCAGTTTTTATTTTAATCGGTAATCATGATTCTCCAAACATACCAGGACCAGCAACATCTTTAGAAATTTTCCCTACTCTTGATGTAGAAAAAGTTACTATAGGTGATGAGTTAACCAACTACCAAATAACTACAAAATCAGGACCAATTCAAATAGTTTCAGTTCCATGGATTCGAAAAGGAGATTTAAGTAACACACAAACTTATCCAACTCAAACTATTGAAGAAATTAATGAAGAAATCCAAAAAACTGTAATTACTAAAATTTCTTCACTTGTAGATTCGATCAATCCTAAATTACCTGCTATTTTAGTAGGCCACCTTTCTACTGAATCAGCAATCACGAGTTCAGAAAAATCTATGATGTTAAGTAAAGATTATTTGATCCCTACCAAAAATCTTACTTTACCTAAATTAGATTACATTGCTCTAGGTCATATTCATAGACACCAACAGCTAAATCAAAAACCACGTGTAGTGTATTCTGGAAGTATAGAAAGAATAGATTTTGGAGAAGAAAATGACACTAAGGGTTTTTGCTTAATAGACCTTGACCCACAAAAAGATTCAGGCCAAAGAGAAGTTCAATACGAATTCATCGCCCTAAACGCTAGAAAGTTCAAAACTATTAAAATTGAAATTAAAGACCAGGATTCGCATCCAACCCAAACAATAATCGACGAAATCAACCGTCACACAATCAATGATTGTGTTGTTCAAGTAATAATAGAAGTTTCTGCATCACAATCAAAAAATATCTTTGACAATGAAATCAGAAAATCTTTATCACAAGCGTATTTAATTGCTTCTGTCAAAAGGAATATACGTCCTGAGACCCAACCAAGGCTTGATACTAATTTCACAGATGCTATTTCCCCAATTCAAGCACTAAAAGAATATCTAAATTATCGTAATTTTGATCAAACAAAAACAGATGCAATACTCAATAAAGGGTATGAATTAATTAACGAAATCAATGAAGAATCATGAACAAATCATTTTTACTTTTAATATTCATCATGTCGTTCACTAGTTTTTTTTCATGTACAACTTTATTTCAAGAAAAAAGTATGAATTCTAATGCAATTAACTTTAATGAAAAACTCATGAATACAGATTTCTTTTCTGATAATGATTCGTTTGAACTTTCGAAAGAAATTCAGAATCACGACTTCACAATTCTAAATTTTTGGTTTCCGTCATGTTCTCCTTGTGTAGAAGAAATCCCTGAATTAAATAATTTTTATATCAAAAACAAAAAAACAGTATCTGTTCTAGGAATCCAATTAATTGGTCTAGATTCTCAAAAAGAAGGAGAAAAATTCCTTATTAAATATGGAGTTGAATATCCATCTATTGCAGACTCTGAAGGAAAACTGACAGTAAAATACCTAGTGAATGTATTTCCTACCACCATTTTTATCAATAATGACGGAGAAATTTTCCGAACTTGGGAAGGAATGATAACTCAATCTAATATGCAACAGATATTAAACGACCAATTTTCAGGTAACAAATAATGGATATTGTAGATGTTTTTAACGTGTTAATAGTCTGGGCGCATCTTATTTCATCTACAGCATGGGTTGGAGGAAGTATTTTTTGGTTAATAGTTTTAACTCCATCAATAAAAAAAATACCCGCTAATCACAAAACAGAAATACTTAAATCAATTTCTAATGAATTTAAATCTGTAGTTGATACCAGTATGTTCATTTTGCTGTTTACTGGTGCGATAATGACATTTAACCGAATCACACCGGGGCACATTGGTTCTTCATATGTTTTGATATTGGGAATAAAAATTTTATTAGTCAGTTATTTGTTCTATTTACTCAGATCGCGTAGACGTAACTATCCAAATAATCAATCAGTTCCTACAGAAAAAGGCTCTGATAGTAAAATTACGATAATTACTAAAAAATCTAATCTCATAGTACTGATAGGTTTAATAATTTACTTAATATCTAACATATTAAGGTCTATATACGACGCATCAATCCATTTGAATCTTTAGCATCTTGGTACATTTCAAAGGCAGTTTTTTTATTAACTGGATGAACCAATTTCGGTAAAATATCAATTAATGGCCTCAAAACAAACTCTCTTTCTCCCATACGTGGATGTGGTGTAGTCAAAATTGGAGTAATAAACTCATGGTTGCCCCACATCAAAATATCTATATCAATTAATCTGGGGGCATTTAAAAAAGTTTTATTCTTGCCTATGATTTTCTCAACTAAAGAAGTGTAATGAAAAAATTCCCAAGGAATTAAATTTACGTCCATCACACAAACAGCATTTACAAAATTAGGCTGTATAGCAAATCCTTGGGGTAAAGTTTCATAAAATGAGGAAATCTGGGGATTAGAACCAACTTTTGAAATTAAAGCATAAGCATTAAGTATGTTGTCTTTCTTATCTCCTATATTTGAACCTAAGCCGATTATAACTTCAGTCATTTCTATTTAGTAACCATTAACCAATGCATCTGTCATTTTTGCAACTCGTACCATATTTTTTACATCATGAACTCTAACTATATTAGCTCCATTATAAATAGAAACTGCTACAGTTGCCGCAGTACCTTCTACTCTATTATCAACTGGTAAATCCAAAATTTTTCCAATAGTAGACTTCCTTGACGGACCTACCAAAATTGGGCAGTTTAAGATTTTATATTCACTTAACCTACGAATAATTTCTAAGTTGTGATTAATATTCTTTGCAAATCCAAAACCTGGATCAATTATTATCTTGGACCTATCAACTCCGTATTTGAGTGCATAATCGATACTTTCATTTAAATCTTTTATCGTTTCAGAAACGACATCAAAATAGGTATTAGACTCTGAATTATGCATGATAACTACATCAACATTATTATCAGCAATTACCTTTACCAAATCAGCATCTTTCTTCAATCCCCAAATATCATTGACAATATTAGCTCCTGCTTTAATTGCCTCTTGAGCGACTTTTGATTTACTTGTATCAATACTTATGCAAATATCAGATTGTTTTCTAATTCCTTCAATCACAGGAATTACTCTCTCAATTTCTTCTGAATCAGAAATCTCCTTAACATTTTTATAAAGATTTGTGGGACGAGTCGACTCTCCACCAATATCAATGATTGCAGCGCCATCATTCACAAATTGAATAGCTTGAGAAATTGCTGAATCAAAATTCACACCAAAGCCATCTCCAGAAAAAGAATCTGGAGTGACATTAATTATCCCCATAATAGAAGTAGTTAAATACCATTTACTATTCGTCATTAAGAAAGTATAAATCAACAAATCATAAAATTTTGATAATTCGGATATTTTCTACTATGTAGAAAATATTATTGCTATACAATATGCAGGTTGAATTTTTCAAATTACAACATACCTAGGTGGAACTATATGGACCCCCGACTAACTGAAGACAAAAATAAAAAACTAATAGAGATTAAAAAAACTGCCAATTTAGGCGGTGGTCAAAAACGAATAGAATCTCAACACGCTAAAGGAAAATTTACAGCTCGAGAAAGAATATCTATGCTTTTAGATGAAAATTCTTTTGAAGAAACAGACTCCCTAGTTACTCACAGAAGTAATGAATTTGGATTAGATAATCAAAAATTTCTTGGTGATGCAGTAGTTACAGGTTTTGGATTGATTAATGACAGATTAGTTTTTGTATACGCTCAAGATTTTACAGTTTTAGGCGGATCGTTGTCTGAAGCAGTTTCTGAAAAAATATGCAAAATCATGGATTTAGCCATTCAAAATGGAGCCCCAATCATCGGATTAATTGATTCAGGTGGAGCACGTATTCAAGAAGGTATTGATAGCCTTTCTGGATACGCAAAAATATTTCAGAGAAATGTAATTGCATCAGGTGTAATTCCTCAAATCTCAGTAATGATGGGACCAGCTGCTGGTGGAGCTACATATTCTCCTGCACTAACTGATTTTATTTTCATGGTAGAAGGTACTGGACAAATGTATATCACAGGACCTGACGTCATTCGGGCAGTGACATCAGAAGAGATTTCTCATGAAGACTTGGGAGGTTCCCATATGCACACCCAATTAAGTGGTGTAGCGCATTTCAGTTTTCAAGACGAAGAAATAACTCTTCAAAAAGTTCGTCAGATACTCGAATACATTCCCCAAAATAATATGGAAGAGCCTCTAGTCAGTGAAAATGTTGAAATCCAACCTTCTGAAATGTTAAATGAAATTATTCCTGACAACCCCAACGAACCTTATGATATGTTGAGCATCATTAACGAAATTATTGATGAAGACTCCATATTTCAGGTTCATGAAAATTTTGCCAAAAATATAATTGTCGGGTTTTCTAGAATTGCAGGACAATCAATTGGAATTATTGCCCAACAACCAGAACACCTTGCAGGGTCTTTAGATGTTGATGCATCTATCAAAGCAGCAAGATTTGTTAGGTTTTGTGATGCATTTAACATACCGTTAATCACATTTATTGATGTTCCAGGGTTTTTGCCCGGTGTTGAACAGGAAAAAAGTGGGATTATTAGACATGGTGCCAAATTAATTTATGCATATGCTGAAGCTACAGTACCAAAAATAAGTATTCTTACAAGAAAAGCCTATGGTGGATCTTACATTGTTATGAGTAGTAAAAATCTGAACGGAGACATGAATTTAGCTTGGCCAACGGGAGAGATTGCTGTGATGGGAGCAGAAGGAGCTGTCAATATAATCCATAAAAAAGATGTTACTGAATCCAAATCTCCTTCAGATCTAAAAAAAGAGTTAATCAGTGATTATGAAGATAAATTTATGAACCCTTATGTTGCAGCAAGTAGAGGATTAATAGATGACGTGATATTACCATCTGATACCAGGAATAAAATCATTAAATCTTTACAGATGCTACAAAACAAAAGACAAAATTTTCCTCCCAAAAAACACGGTACTATGCCTTTATGACAACTAAATCAGATACCAAAAATACTATCCACAAATCCTTAAATTCATGGAAAATGAGGGAATATTCGTTTTCTGAAGAAAAAAATTTAACTTCTAAAATTGGATGGAAAAACCTTAAACCATCTAATCAGAAAAATACTCACTATAATTCCGCTGTAAATAAAAAACTTTCGCAAAATAATACTAAGGAAATATGTGCTCCAGTTTCGGGTAAATTAATCCAATTAAATATAGAAATAGGAGATTACATCATTGCAGGTAACCCTATAGCTATTTTAAATTCTATGAATATTGATCAAACTATTCCTGCTAATTTCAGCGGTACAGTTGAATCAATTTGTGTCAAAAAAGACGATTTGGTTGAAAAAGGAAAATCCATAGCTATAATCACATTACCTAAATAATTCTAGAGGAAGGTAATATGAGACAAAAAGTTACGGTAGTTGGCGCAGGAAATGTAGGTGCCACAACAGCACAAAGAATTTTTGACAAGGGTTATGCAGATGTCACTTTAGTTGACATTGTCGAAGGTCTCCCTCAAGGAAAAGCTCTAGACATTTTAGAATCGGGACCAATTTTAGGATCTGACGCAAAAATTATAGGATCAAATACTTATGAGGAAACTGCTAATTCAGATGTTGTTGTAGTTACTTCAGGTATTGCCAGAAAGCCCGGTATGAGTAGAGATGACCTTTTATTAACAAACATGAAAATAGTTACTAGTGTAATAGAAGAAACTTCAAAGTATTCACCTAACAGTATTCACATCATAGTAACAAACCCATTAGATGCTATGGCACAACAAGCATTAAAAATATCTGGACATGCTCCTCAAAAAATTGTGGGGATGGCGGGTATTTTAGACACCTCTAGATATCGTACGTTTTTAGCTGAAGAATTGAATGTTTCTGTAGATTCTGTTGCAGCTTACGTTTTAGGGGGGCATGGCGACACTATGGTTCCTGTTATAGAAAGCACAAATGTAGCAGGAACTCCTATTTCTCAATTAATAGAACCTACAAGATTAGAGGAAATTGTTCAAAGAGCACGTGATGGTGGGGCAGAAATTGTAAATTATTTAAAAACAGGTAGTGCTTACTACGCACCTTCAGCTTCTATAGTGCAAATGGTAGAAGCCATACTGTTTGATAAAAAAGAAATCCTTCCATGCACTGCGTATTTAAATGGTGAATATGGAATTAATGGACTTTATGTTGGTGTTCCTGTGAAATTAGGTTCTGAGGGTGCAGAGGAAATAATTGAATTAAAACTTAACGACCAAGAATTATCTGCTTTACAAAAATCTGCTGATTCAGTAAAAGAACTTGTAGATATCATGCAAAAAGCTTAATCCAATGATCGTTTCAGTTATCGGAGAAAGTAGTGCAACTACCCAAAATGAAAATTACGCATTTGAAGTAGGGAGATTATTAGCAAAGTCAAATTTAATTTTAGCTTGTGGTGGATTGGGAGGCGTAATGGAAGCGGCATGCAAAGGAGCAAAGTCTGAAGGGGGCACTACGATTGGTATCCTACCTGGAATTAATATCTCAGAGTCAAATCAATGGATTGATATTCCAATTTGTACAGGTCTTGGTTACGCAAGAAATGTAATTGTTGCTAGAACTGGAATAGTAGCAATAGCAATTGGTGGAGCTTATGGAACATTATCAGAAATAGCATATGCCTTAGCAGAAGATAAACCTGTTATAGGATTAAATACTTGGGAGTTGATGAAAAATAATTCCTTTGATAATAAAATTATTAGAGCACAAAACGCTAATGAAGCAGTAGAAAAGGCACTAGAACAAATTTTAGACAAGTGATGAAATGGCAAAAATCAAAAAAATTACACCTAGAATCATACTAGACTCCCGAGGCAATCCCACTGTTGAAGTAGATGTCATTTTAGATGACGGTGAATCAGGCACGGCTTCTGCCCCCTCTGGAGCCAGTACTGGTAAATCAGAAGCCCATGAATTAAGAGACTTAGACAAAAACCAATTTCATGGGAAAGGTGTAAGTAAATCTATCTCTCACATTAAACAGGAAATCGCTCCTGCTCTTATTGGTATGAATTCTGACAATCAACAATCAATAGATCAGTGCTTAATATCTATAGACGGAACTGAAAACAAATCAAGACTAGGAGCAAATTCCATTTTAGCAGTGTCCTTAGCTAATGCTGTAGCTAATGCAAAATCAAAAAAAACTAGTTTATTCAAGATTATTAGCTTGAATGAAACATACTCTTTACCGGTTCCACTTTTGAATATTATTAACGGTGGACAACACGCAAAAAATTCTACAGACATTCAAGAGTTCATGATTATTCCGGCTGGATTCGACACTTTTTTTGAAGCTTTGAGATCCGGATCAGAAATATATCACCATTTATCAAAACTACTATCTCAAAAAAACTTAAATACTGCAGTAGGTGATGAAGGAGGATTTGCACCATCTTTATCTTCTAATGAAGAAGCGTTAGAGCTGATCTTAAAAGCTATTGAATTAGCTTCGTATGAACCAGGGAAACAAATATTCATTGGTATAGATTCTGCTGCATCAGAAATATTTGATAATCAAAGTATTAAATATGAATTTCAAAGCGAAAACACAACTTTATCACCTAAAGATTTAATTAAACTCTATAAAAAATGGGTTCAAAATTACCCCTTAATAAGTATTGAAGATGGTCTAGAGGAAGACTCATGGGAAGATTGGAGTAAATTAAACTCAGAAATTGGCGCAAATTGTCAATTAGTTGGAGACGACTTATTTACAACCAATCCTAGCAGAATAGAAAAAGGAATTCGTCTAAAAAGTGCTAATTCTGTTCTAATTAAACCCAATCAAATTGGAACCCTAACTGAAACTTTACAAGCTATAGAAATGACTAAGTCAGCTAATTGGGGAACTGTAATAAGCCATAGATCTGGCGAAACTGAAAGTTCATTCATCTCAGACCTTGCAGTAGCTACAAATGCTGGACAAATCAAATCAGGCGCACCATCAAGAGGTGAAAGAACCGCAAAATACAATCAATTAATCAGAATAGAGCAAAAATTAGGTCAAAATGCCATTTTTTCAGGTAAAGCAATTTTTGAAAAATTTATCAAATAGATTTAAAGAGGAGCAAAGTGACGAAACAAACAAAATTGGGCATTAATGGTTTTGGGCGGATTGGACGGTTAATCCTAAGAACAATTATCGAAGAAAATTATCCCAACACACAAATACTTGCTATCAATGGTCCTGCTGATCCTCAGACTAATGCGCATATGTTCAAATATGACTCTACATATGGTGTTTTCAAAGGAGAAGTTGATTGGAGTGATGACGCAATTTTTGTTAACGGTCAAGAGATTAAATGCATATCTGAACTATCTCCTGA
>CAJWPE010000034.1 GCA_913045625.1 uncultured Chloroflexota bacterium
TAGAGCGGCTCGTGCAATTAACAGAAGTCATGTTGCTGGAATCGTCATTGATGCAACTGAATCAGCAACTGCACAAGACACCCATATTGCCAGTTATGTCATTGATGCTCTTAAAGGGTTATTTATCATCGTTAATAAATGGGATAAAGCTAAAGAATTAGGTATAAACAAACAAACTATTACTGCAGAAATTAGAGAAGCTTTTAAATTTGCAAGCTATGCACCTATATGTTTCACATCTGCATTAAATGGTACAGGGATCAATGATGTCCTTAATACATCTTTGAGAGTGCAATCAGAATGGTCTAAAGAAATCCCTAGACCTGACGTTAGAAAAACTATAATGTCTGCAGTAGCGGATCATCCCCCAGCAACGAGAGGCAAAAGAGAATTAAAAATTTACAGTGCTGTTCAAGATGGATCAAGGCCACCAAGTTTCACATTTTTTGTGAATCATTCTGACATGATCCATTTTTCTTACCAGCGTTATTTAGAAAATATTCTACGAAACAACTTTGGATTTGAAGGTAGTCCCCTAAGGGTAAGGTTTAGAGGTTGGAAAACATAATATGCCCACACCAATTATCTTAAGTTTTATTGCAATAATCATAGGGTATCTATGTGGGTCTATTCCTGTAGGACTTTGGATTGGAAAGCTTGTTTTAAAAGCTGATATTAGAGATTATGGTAGTGGCACTACAGGAGCAACAAATGTCATTAGAACCTGTGGTCTAAAATGGGGGATTATTGTGTTTTTTATAGACATATTTAAATCAATAATTCCCACTCTTATAACAGTCATCGCTAGTAATAATGAAATAGTTCCAATTTGGACACCACCAATTATTGGAATCAGCATAATGATTGGGCATAATTGGCCAGTTTTTGCAAATTTTCACGGTGGAAAAGGCGTAGCAGTTGGATTAGCCACTTTATTTGTCATGTCACCTTTTTCAGGAGTCCTAGCATTTTCTATTGCTTTAATAATTATGTTATCTACTAAATATGTTTCTGTAGGTTCAATGATAGGATCAGCAGTTGGTGGAATTGGATTGTTTTTACAAATCACTATGGAAGATTTTCCTATAGAAATGATTCAAACTCGAGATTTCTCATATGTGATTTTTGCAATTGGAGGAACAGCATTAACTCTCTATAAGCATAAAGACAATGTAGAGAGACTTTTAAAAGGAAGGGAAATGAAACTTGGAGAACCCGCGAAAAAAATAAATCTACAGGAAATTCATGACTAAAATTTCAGTTATTGGTGCTACAACTTGGGGAACTACACTTTCAATAGTTAATGCTTGTTCAAATCAAGATAATGAAATATTTCTTTTAACAAGATCCCAGCATGAAACTGAAAAATTGATATCTGATAATCAAAATTCTAAATTCCTTCCAGGATATTCATTTCCTTCGAACATTCATATTACACACTCAAATTCTGAAGCATTAGATAATACAAAACTTATAATTGTAGCTGTTCCAAGTTTCACTTTTAGAAAAAATCTGAAAAGTATTAATAATTTTGTTTCGCCCAATGCAATTTTATTAAGTGCTACTAAAGGAATTGAAATTTCATCGGGACTAAGAATGACACAAATAATTCAAGATGAGCTAACAAATATTTCAAATCAAAATATTTGCGTCTTATCAGGCCCTAATTTGGCAAATGAAATTATTCAAGGAAAGCCTTGTTCTAGTGTAGTTGCTGGTACTAATGAAACTACAATCAAAACAGTACAAAATATTTTAAACTCTGAACTTTTCAGGTTATACGGCAATACTGACATTGTAGGAGTAGAAATTGCTGGTGCAATGAAAAATATCACAGCTATAGCATCAGGGATTTCAGAAGGTCTAAATTTTGGTGACAATGCAAAGTCATCTTTAATTACTAGAGGATTAGCAGAAATGACTCGCTTTGGAGTATCAATGGGAGCAAAACAATCAACATTTTCAGGTCTAGCTGGAATGGGAGATTTAATTGCTACCTGCTCTTCTTCAAAAAGCAGAAATACTCAACTAGGTATTAGAATTGGACAAGGGGAACCCTTAGAAGACATTCAATCATCGATGGTCAATGTTGCGGAGGGAGTTTCAACAACCCAAGCTGTAATGAATATAGCAAACTCCATGAAAGTAACTATGCCTCTTACTGAGGCAGTATATCAAGTACTATTTGAAAATATTAAACCTATAGATGCTTACAAATCACTCATGAATCGAAGTATTAAACTAGAAAACTAAAGATCGAAATCTCCTGATTCATATAATAAAATACTTGAAATTACTGATCCGGCAGTTTCAGATCTAAAAATTCTCTTTCCTAGCGATAACGAAACAGCTCCATTGAATTTTGCGTAATCAATCTCACTTTCACTAAATCCACCGACAGGACCTATAAATATACATATAGGACAACTTAAACCATCGTTGATTAAAGGCTTTAAATTTAAATTTCTTTCTCCTTCCCACGGGATTAGAATCGACCCTTCAGTAATATCCTGAATAGCAGTATGAAAATTTTGAGTTTGATTTAATAGCGGTAATATAGATCTGCCATTTTGTTCAGCAGATTCTTGAATAATTTTTCTCCACCGCATTGTTCTAGTATTACTAGGAGGTTCTACTTCAGTTCTCTCTGAAATAATTGGGGTAAAGTTTGTAACACCAACTTCGACACATTTTTGTAATGCATACTCAAACCTGTCAGCTTTAATCAAGGATTGAAATAGATGTATTTTAATTTTAGGTTCATTGTCCACCAAATATGAATCGATCACAGTTCCCAATGAAGATTTTTTATCTATTTGATTTAACAGGATAATGGCCTCTTTTCCTTTGCCATTAAAAACTATAATCTGATCACCCTCTCTCATACGAAAAACTCTAGTAATCTGACTAGAGATTTCCTCAGTAAATGCAATCTGTAAGTTATCATTCAAATCTGAATCAAGAAAAAATCTGTGCATCATATTCCATTAATTCTTACTGATTCGTACAGCTATCCAATCATTCTCTGTCAAAAGTTCATCTATTTGATATTTGAATTTCTCTATTAGAGTTTCTACTTGATGAAATGAATCTTTTAAAATGCCAGAAAGTATCATTCCACCTGAATTTTGCAAATTAAAATCCAATTTCTCAAAGGTCTCTACAATTATCTTTGTAGAAATATTAGCTATTACTAAATTAAATTTGATATTTGGAATAAGAGATTGATTGAATTCGTCATTAATTAACATTACATTTTCTTGAACATTATTCTTCAATATATTCTCATTAGCTGATTTTACTGCATTAGGTTCTATCTCTATACCCACACATTTTTTAGCCCCTAATTTAGTTGCTGCAATTGATAATATTCCAGAACCACTTCCAAAATCCAAAACAATACTGTTATTTTCAATTACTTTCTCTAAAAGCTCTAAACACATCCGAGTAGTTGGATGATGTCCTGTCCCGAAAGCCATTCCAGGATCTAAATAAATCAAGTTTCTCAATTGATTGTTATCAACATCTCTCCAAGTAGGACAAATTAATATTTTCTCACCAACAGGAATTGGGAAAAAATAGTCTTTCCATTTATTTTCCCAATCAATATCATTAATTTCTTTAGTTTGTAATTCCCCTATAGGGCATAAAATTGAAACTAATTTCAATCCAACTTCAATGTTAGCTAACCTTTCTTGAGTTGTATGATCAATAGGAAGATAAGTTCTAATAGTCACAAACTCTGGAACTGGCGGTTTTTCACCATCATCAGGATTATAGTCAGAAGGAGATTCAACTGCAGTCCCTCCTTCTCCATATCTATAAAAAACATGTGAAAGGGGTTCTACAAATTCTGGAGGACATTCTAAACTAATTTCTAGCCATTTATTGGAAATATTATTATGCCTTAACGTTGTTTAAATCTTCGGAAAAAATTTTTGTCATCTTTATTTTCATTCTCAGCTTCAGGTAAAGAATCCAGTAATTTTTTAAATAATTTCTTTTGTTCATCAGATAATTTTCTAGGTGTCTGAACTTCAACAGTCACTAATTGATCACCTCTCCTAGTTCCCCTTAATTGAGCTACACCTTTTCCTTTTAATCTAAACATTTGTAGGCTTTGAGTCCCAGCAGGAATCTGCAATTCATCTAAACCATCTAAGGTAGGAACTGATAAAGTAGTCCCTAATGTAGCTTGAGCAATATTTATTGGCAATTTATAAAGAATATTGATTCCATCACGAATAAAATAATCATGATCTTTAATCTTAAAAGCTACATATAAATCACCCGGAGGACCCCCGTTAGATCCGTGCTCTCCTTCACCAGTTAGTCTAATTTGAGTGTCCTCCTCAATTCCTGGAGGAATAGTTACAGCAAGTTTACGCTTATTGCGTTGTTTCCCTTGTCCTCTACATTGACTACATGGAGTAGTAATTAATTTTCCTTCTCCCCTGCATGCAGAACAATCTCCAACCTGAACAACTTGACCAAATAAACTTTGTTGTGCTCGTCTGACTTGACCCGTCCCATTACATGATGAACAAGATGTAACGGAACTGCCAGGTTCACTTTTTGCTCCTCTACATGTAGAACAAGATTCTGTTCTATTTATATCAAATTCTTTCTCAGTTCCGAATACTGCATCTTCGAAAGTTATTGGCATAGTGTATTGAAGATCAGAGCCTCTTCTTGCTGAATTTCTACTTCTAGTAGCTCCTCCAAATCCGGATCCACCAAAAAATGAATCAAAAATATCACCAAACCCTGAAACATCACCAAATCCTCCTCCCATGCCTGAATTATTTATTCCAGAATGTCCAAACCTATCATATTGAGCTCTTTTATCTTTATCTGAAAGTATTTGATAAGCTTCATTAACTTCTTTGAATTTATCTTCAGCCCCTTCATCTTTATTTCGATCAGGATGATATTGAAGAGCTAATTTTCTAAAAGCTTTTTTTAATTCTTCATCATTAGCATTTCTAGAAACGCCTAAAACTTCATAATAATCTCTTTTTTGAGTAGTCATATAATTCCAAAATTTAAATTTGAATCCATTATATAGTAGCCAAGAGAATATTTAAGCACATTGTAATTTTGCAGCTAGTAATGTGTTGGAAAGTAACATAGCAATTGTCATAGGTCCCACTCCACCTGGAACTGGAGTAATTGCTTTAGATTTTAATTTAACTTTTTCAAATTCAACGTCACCTACCAATCTATACCCTCTTTTATGAGACGTGGACTCAATTCTGTTAATTCCAACATCTATAATTACTACATTTTCTTTAACCATATCTTCTGTTAGAAAATTAGGAATTCCAATTGCTGCAATAATAATATCTGCTGTAGTAGTGATATTTTTTAAATTATTGGTACGACTATGGCAAAGTGAAACAGTTGCATTTCCTCCAATAGACTTCATAGACAATAAATTAGCTAAAGGTCTTCCTACAATATTGCTTCTCCCCAATATGGCAACATGCTTTCCATCAGGATCCAAATCATTTCTAAGTAGCAACTCTCTAATTCCTGCAGGAGTAGCTGGTATGAATCTTGGAGTTCCAGCAGATAACAATCCAGAATTAAATGGATGTAATCCATCAACATCTTTAATAGGATCAATTTTTTGAACAATTTTTTCTTCTGAAATATGACTAGGTAATGGAAGTTGAACCAAAATACCGTGTATTTCATTAGATAAATTTAAATTTTCAATAATATTCAATAAATCTTGTTCACGTACTGTAGAAGGTAAGTTAATTGTTTGGCTTTTCATACCACTGGCGATAGCAGATTTTTGTTTATTCCTTACATAAACAGATGAAGCAGGATCATCTCCTACTAGAACTACGGCTAAACCTGGCGTAACTAAACAAGCATTGTGAAAAGATTTAGTTTCATTAGCTACCTCAAGTTTAATTTCCTCTGCAATTTTTTTACCATCTATAATTAGAGTTTCCAAATTGTGCCTCACTCATAGGAAGATAACATAACTAAATTAAGTTTGATATAAAATATATTAATGTTAATTACAGGTATAGATATTATAGAAATTAAACGAGTCGGAAGACTAGCTTCAATATATGGAGACAGATTTTTAAACAAAATTTATACTCCAAATGAATTGAATTACTGTAAAGGACGTCATCCACAATTAGCTAGTAGGTTTGCTGCCAAAGAAGCTGTCATGAAAGCTCTAGGAACTGGCATTAGAGGTGTTGGGTGGAAAGACATAGAGGTTTCAAGGGAAAGAGGAAAAGCGCCTTACATTACGTTGACGGGTAGAGCAAAAATCAGGGCTGAAAAAATGATGTTAACAGAAATCAACCTTTCGTTATCTCATTCAAAAGAATTCGCTGTGGCATCTGTAGTAGGAGAATCAAACAAAGGCAATCTAATTTAACGATTTTCTCCGTGCCACACTCTCAAATACTCTACCAATTCCCATCTATCCTCCTCACTTAAAAGATATTTAAACATGGGCATAATTGCAGGAGAGTCTTTACCTCGCTTCGCTGAAGAGTATCCTGGTCTTCCTCCCCATGTGATATAAGAAAAAATTTCTCCATCACTCAATTCCCAAACTCTTTCAGAATTCAAATTAACTGGAGCAGCTCCATCATCAGGACCGTAAGCTAGTGAACCATCATTTCTACCACTAAGAATAGATGTAATCGGACCTTGCCCTTGCAAATCAGTACCATGGCATACTGCACAATTGTAATTGTATATTTTAGTCGCATTATCTAAATCAAAATCAGATTTAACATTTCCAGGAATTTTCCATTCCTTAATTTCTTCAATTTCAAATGAAACTAATTCTGCCCCAGTAATAGGAACAGAATCCTTAGGAGGTAAAATTCTTGGAACTTCTTGTGATCTATAAGAAGGAGAATAATGCATTTCTGAGAAAACCATCACTTGATGAGAACCAGTTTCCGGAAAGGCTGGAAGTTTAAAATTAATTGCTGGACCCCAAGTCACCTCACCAGTTCCAGTGTTGTAACATCCGGTAAAAACAAATACGAATAAAACAAATAAGCTAGTTTTAAGTATTATCTGATTCAAGACCATTTTCATTAACTTATTCCCAACCACGTATAATTTCACCATCAATTCCTGCTTTCTTAAGAGCTTCTTCAGCTTTATCGGTACGAGCTTCTTCAGTAGTAACAGTTACACCAATATAGCCTTCTGTAATTTTTTCACTATAAGCACCCATAAAAAATCTAGGCAACCTAGATTCAAAAATAATTCCAATGATAGTAAAAATTACTGCACCTAGCATAGTCAGTTCATAAATAATAACCATCATGGCAGGAATAGCCAAAACAGGTTTTCCACCTGTCAATATAGGATATGCAGCCTGTGTAATTGAGGTGTAAAACAATGAAATAGTAAACCCGGTAAGAGCACCAAAAATTGGCCATCTATATAAGTGATGTTGAGGCTCTGCTTCACCAAAAGTTCCTTCTGGATATGGAGTACCTGTTAAAATTTCATATTCATGATCCTGAAAACCAGCATCTCTCAAATTATCTAATGCGTCTGCCGCAGAATCTTCTTCAATATATAAACCTAGAACACTTCTTTTAGCCATTTTTTTCTCTCTTATTTATGATGTTCTTTATTGTAATAATGATGCGGAAGACCTTCACGTATGGTAGCTGGAATGATCCTGCGCCCAACTTTTATCAAATGTCTATTTCGCATACCTTCTTTCATATCAAAAACTGGAACCAAAGGAAAAGCTTTAGCAAATAACAGCAAACCTAATGCCACAAATGCAAATGTTTCTAAAACAATTAAAATTTCAATGAGTGAAGGCGAATATGACCCCCAATCAAATGTTAGATGAGACCGTCTCATCAAACTTGGGATGATAATCAAGAACCGTTCTAGCCACATACCAATATTAACTAATATGGTAGTAAAAAACATAATAGCCGCATTTCTTCTAAATCTTTTAAACATCCAAAACGGAACAGGGATCACGAATGAGGTAATCACAAAAATCGCAAAAAGTGGTCCCCACGGCCAAGGGCCAACTTGTAATTCTCTCAATGCAATTTCAGGACTTTCTAATGTGTACATTGCCCAAACCCATTCTAAAAAGAAAAAGAAAAACCAGGTCGTCGCAACAACAATTAAAAGTCTAGCAATAGCATCAAAATGATCGGGTTTTATATAATTTTGTAGACCATAAATCCAAACAGAAAGAGCCATTAACATCGCTACAGCAGAAACTCCTGAGTGAACAGCTCCAATAATGAAATAGGGACCAAATATAGTAGATCTCCATCCTTCAGTACCTATCAAAACTGCAAAGTCCCAAGAAACCACGGTATGCACAGAAACGAAAATAGGCAGAACTAATGCTGAAAGTAGAATTCCTGCTATTATCTGCAGCTTCCATTGCCTAGTAGTACCTCTAAAACCAAGGCACAATTGAGCATAAATAAACTTGGTGATTTTATTCTTTGCACGGTCTCGCAAAATTGCTAAATCAGGGATTAAACAAACAATTACAAATAAAGTACTCGCTATTAAATAAGTACCAACCGCACTAGGGTCCCAAACGAATGGAGACTTAACATTTGGCCAAATACCTCTACTAAAATCATATGGAAAAATCCAATAAAAAACTCTCCAAGGCCTACCCACATGAAACAAAGGTGTGTGCAAGGCAGCTGCCAATGAGAACAGAGTCATAACTTCAGCAGCCCTAGTAATAGGGCGACGCCATTCAGCTTGAGTAAGCCGTAATATAGCTGAAATCATTATTCCAGCATGACTAATTCCAATCCAAAAAACAAAGTTTGCTATGAAAAATCCCCAAAAAACTGGTCTATTTAAACCTGTGACTCCTAATCCATTAAAAACCATGTAACCAAAAGCAGAATATCCAGTAATTACAATAGTAGCTAAAAACAATACTGCAGGAAGCCACCACTTAGGCATAGTCAAAATATCCCTAAGAAGTTCATCATTTAATTCTTTATCTGTAAGCTGGGTATGTTCTAACATCTATAATCCTATTTGAATAATCATCTGGGTTTTCCCATAACCTTAACTTTTGCTCTATGATATTGAACTTCAGCGTTATATAACAAAAGTTCTTTTTGTTCCCAAATATTAATTACGGGAATCAATCTAGTAGCCATCATATATAGAAAAACAGCACCAGAAATAAAACCTAATATAATTACCCCATCAATCATTGTGGGAAGCACCGCACTAACTGGAACAGCAAGACCTTCAAAATCCTTGATTATCGTTATTCTATCGAAGGCAGGGTCATTCAATATAGTCATATTCAACATCATCTCTCGAGGATATTCTGAAGAAAATTGTCCGCCATTAGCAGCTAATTTATCCCCAGAAATGCCTAGTACATCCCATGAACTTACATACATTCTCACTCTGTCTAATAAAGTTCCAATTAAAACAGATCCTGCAATGATCGCTGGACCCCAAACACTTCTTCTAACTGGATTCCAAACCATCGTCCACCATGGAATAAAGAAAACAAATAAAAATTCTGCTATGAAAACTGGTAAATATGGTCCATTCACAAACAATTTTAAAATAGCTTGTTCAGAAGGTTTTTTCCCATACCAAAAAATCATAAAACTACAGAACCAGAACCAGAACCAAAGTAGCGATAACGCTAACAATAATTTACCTAGCCCATGAAATTGATCAAGAGTTATGTAATGCCTATATGGTCCAATTCTACTAACTATAAACATAGTTAACACAACAGTAGCTACACCGCCTTGTAAAGCATTGTGTGCATGCGTAATGGGATACAAGGAATCAATCCAACCCGGAACATGAACCATCAAAAATTCAGTACTAATGAAAAAATGTGTGAGAATTAGCATCATAAAATACAAAGCTCCAAGAGCCCCCATTCTGTGTCTTTGCCAATTCCACTGCCAAGACGAACCTTTCCATCCACGGGCTAACCTAGTTGCCCATTTTTTCCTCCAGCCATCTGGTGCATGATCTCGAACTAATGCCAAATCAGGCATTACAGAAACCCACAAAAGAGCTAATCCCAAAACTATCAAAGTTAATATTGATACTGTTGTCCAAATATGCCCTGAAAATTTAATTAAAAATGGAAACCACCAATCACCTTTAGCTTCCCAATAAAACCACAGAGACCTTCTACCATTATCTAAACTCGGCATTACCCATAAAAGTGGTAAAAACACTATTAAATTCATAGTTCCAATCAATGTCCAAATCTCTGCAACACGTGAAATAGACCTTCGCCAATGAGCATTAGCAACTCTAGGCCCAATTGCGACCATAGGTGCTCCAGCAGATGTGGTCATCAAAAAAGAAAATAAGGCTGCGTAATAACCAAAATCACCTGGATCCTTAGTCATAAATATTTTCCAAAAATACCCAAGCAATCCTATTCCAAATAATACGCCCAAAATTCCAGCAATTTGCCAAAATCTTTGACTGACTTTGTCATTATAAATCCCTAAAAACTTACCTGACATTTCTTTACGACTTTCTAAAGAATTATCTGTCTGAACGAATGGTTGTCCAGGATATTTTTCATCAAATATTCTAGTGGCCATGATGCCCCTCAGCTGATTCATCAACTTTCTTTAAATAAATCACATTTGGACTAGTACCTAAATTTTCTAACAATCCAAATGCTCGTCCATCTTCCTGCATTTCTTTATTTTTAATTTGATTAATTTGACTATCTTCATCGTTCCAATCACCAAAAATTAACGCATTAGTAGAACATGAATTAACACAAGCCGGATTTAAACCTCTATCACCATCTTGAAGCTCAACTGAGTCTCGATCAGACAATCTAGTCGCTCGTCGAATACGTTGAACGCAAAATGTACATTTTTCCATAATACCGCGACTTCTAACTGTTACATCGGGATTTAATTGGTTTTTTAAACTCTCTGGCCATTCAGGCTCCCAAAAGTTAAAAAATCTAACGTGATAAGGACATCCATTAGCACAAAATCTAGTACCAACACATCTGTTGTAAACCTGAACATTTAAACCTTCATTATTATGATAAGTTGCATAAACTGGAC
>CAJWPE010000035.1 GCA_913045625.1 uncultured Chloroflexota bacterium
GATTCCAGTAATTGTTTGGAATCTTGTTCTATGATTCTTTTTACAATGTCGTAGACTTTAGCATAATCAATTGTGTGTGCTAAATTGTCTGATTTACCAGGAACAGATAAGTCAGTAGAGAGTTCTAAATCTACTATAAAGTTTTGTCCATTTGTTTTCTCATCAGGATATACTCCATGATAAGCAAAAAATTTCATATCATTTAGAATTATTTTGTCCGAAGAATCGTTCAATGTAGTTTTAAATTATTCCCATGTCTTTAGATATTTTTAGTAATGATTCGGCTCTTTTGACTACTGGAACATCTATTACCAAACCGTCTAGAGATGTTGATCCCCTACCATGTTTTTTAGCCTCTTCAAATGTTTCTATTACTTTTAATGCATGGTCTATTTCTTTTTGTGAAGGTGAGAAGCATTCATTAATTACATCTATTTGAGCAGGATGAATAGCAAATTTCCCTTTAAATCCAATTGATCGAGCAAATAAACTATTTTTTTTGAGAGCATCAGGGTCTTTAAATGCAAAAAATGGTGTGTCTAAAGCTATTACGTTAGCAGCTTTTGATGCCACTGAGAGTTGGTTTCTAGCAAATAAAATTTCATCTTCGTTTTCAGTGCGATGAATTCCCATATCATTTGTAAAATCCTCTGCACCAAAAGCAGAACCAACTATCCGTTGATTTGATGTCAGGATATCGAATGCATTAATAATTGCTTGAGCAGTTTCCATCCACAAAATTAATTTAATTGAACCATTCTCAAGTTTGTGCGTTTTTTCAGTTTCTGATACTAATTTAGAAATTTCTTGTACATCTTTAGATGAATATATTTTTCCTATTGCAATAGCAAAAATATTTTTGTTGATTACTGCTTGTAAGTCCTCCTTTAATATTCCTGTTTCTAAAGCGTTTACTCTAGGAATTATCAGTTTGGAAGTTTGAGAAAGCATATCTAGGTGATTGTGTACTACATTTCTAGCATCATCTTTGTCATCCCATGCTACAGAATCTTCTAAATCAGGAATAAAAGCGTCTGGAAAAACATTTGGAGCTTTAATAAGCATGTTAGGTTGATTGCCCGGTATAAATAACAAACTTCTTAAATATAACAAATCATACCTCTATGAAATTTTGAACATTTTGGAGTATATCATTACTATTGAGTAAAGTAATTCAAACATTTGAGGAAACAGTGTCAGACAAATTAGAAATTTTAGGAATATATTCTTCAAAAGAATTTGATTCAGATGACAGTATTTCTGAAATGATTTTCGAAAATATGAGTCAGTTTGGCGGTATTCAGAATCATGACTTGTTTGTGATTACTCAAAAGATAGTTTCAAAAGCTGAATCAAGAACAAGAAATTTGAACGAAATAGAACCCTCGCTTCAAGCTACTGAATTAGCTGAAAAAACTTTAAAAGACTCTAGGCTAGTTCAATTAATTTTAGATGAATCTAAAAACATTATCAGAGTTGATGAAAGTAGAGGAATATTAATCACTGAAACAAATCAAGGATTTATTTGTGCAAATGCAGGGATTGATTCATCTAATGTCCCGGGAGATCCGTACGTGACATTATTACCTGTAGATTCTGATTTTTCTGCACAAATGATTCGGAAAGAATTAATTAATAAATCAGGTATTGATGATATAGCAATAATTATTTCTGATACTTTTGGTAGACCATGGCGTGAAGGTCACATGAATTTCGCAATTGGTTCATCCGGAATTAACCCTTTTATAGATTATTCAAATTCAATTGATTCTGTAGGTAAACTTCTTAAGGTAACAAAAATTGCAGTTGCAGACGAATTCGCAGCAGCAGCAGAATTAGTCACAGGGAAGATAGACATGGTTCCAGTAGTACTAATCAGAGGGGCAAAATACCAAAGAAGTGATATTGAGAAGATTTATAATACTCTCAGAGATAAAGAAAACGATCTTTTTAGGTAACTATTAAGGTAATAAATTATAAGCAGAATCCCAAAAATTATATTCATGATTGCTACTAGTAATAAAAATTTTCCCTAGATTTTTTTTGGCTTTTTCTGAAATTTCTTTTGATTCTATATCAATATAATTTTTGATTTGATTTGCTAATTCCTCAAATTCTTTTGAACTGTATAATTCAATCCATTTTGAATATAAGGGAGCATTATTGGGCAATCCGTTGGATTTTAATTTTTGCCCAATTTCTGAATATCCCCATGCGCATGGAAGAATTGATACAGCTATATCGAGTGCTGATTTTGCGTATGATACATTGAGTAAATGATTTGTATAATTTTGTGTTGCATTAGATGGAACAGTTTTTTCTAAGTCTTGTATTGAAATATCAAAATCTTTACAAAAATTTATGTGAAGATCCATTTCAGTATCCAGTGTTTCGTGTAGTAATGAAGAGAAAAAAGTCATATCAGAAATTTTGTCAGTTTTTGCAACACATAGGGATATTACTCTGCAATATTCAATTAGGAAAAGATAATCTTGTTTCATGAAGTACTGGAATTTTTTTAAAGGTAACTTACCTGACCCAATTTCTTGAATAAAAGGATGAGATTGTTCTTTAGTCCATAAATCATTTGATTGTGTCCTAAGAGATAGGGATAAACTCATGAATCAATCCTTGAAATTGTAATTTTGGTACCTGGTGCTACAGAACGAAAAATTTTTTCATCTTCTGAAATAGCTCCTATTATATTAACTGGACTTGCTGCCCTTATTTCATCATTATTACTAGCGGGTGTTAGTCCATAAAAAATACAAAAAGCATTTCCTGGAGGCCAAAATGCTAAGGTGCCTGATTCAACTACATCCGTAGCATTTGGTTCTTCGGGAAAATTTAATTCTATAGAAAAATATATTTCATCTCCCCAAATATTACATTGAGCAGAAATTGGAAGTGAATCCCAAATTTCTGAAGCACAATGGGAATCATTTAAATTGCCTGAGACTTTTAAATTGCCCACAGATATAAGTATTTCTCGATGATCCATGTCGTTTGAACCTTTTAATGATTTTAATATACTCTCTATATTATCAATAATAATTAAAGGAAATACTAATGCCAGTAATTGATCATAAAGAATTGCGAACTATATCTTCGGAACTTTTGAAAGCCGTAGGTGCTTCTGATGAAGAAGCAGAGATAATTTCTAGACATTGTATTGACGCAAATTTGGTTGGTCATGATTCACATGGAATAATTCAAATTCCGACATACATTGATCGTGTAGAGAGAGGTCATATCGTTCCTGGAGCTGAAATAGAAATTTTAAAAGATTCCCCTACTACTACAGTCGTTGATGGAAACTGGGGATTCGGTTATGTGGTAGCGGAAAAAACTATGAGTCGATTAATAGAAAAGGCCAAGACGCACAGTATTGCTGCTGGAACAATTCATAGACAAAGTCATATTGGAAGATTGGCAGATTATCCTATTATGGCAGCTAATCAAAATATGATTGGAATTATCACTGCTGATTCAGGTAGATCTGCTAAAAATGTAGCACCATTTGGAGGTCGTGAAAAAAGATTAGGTACAAATCCATTATCTATAGCTATGCCTAGTAATTTAGATGGACCATTTTTTTTAGACATGGCGACAAGTGCTGTAGCTGCAGGGAAAATTTCCTTGGCATCTGCAAGAAATGAATCAATTCCAGAAGGCTGGATTTTAGACAAAAACGGAAACTCTTCTACAAACCCAAATGATTTAAAAGATGGAGGAGTAATGCTCCCTCTTGGTGGTCCAGAAGGTCATAAGGGTTATGGCTTGTCTTCTATGATTGAGATTTTTTCAGGAATCTTGCCAGGACTTGGTTTTGGTCATGACCCATCAGGTAGGCATAACGATGGATGTTTTTTAGCTGTATTTAATATTTCAGCATTTAGAGAGGTTGATGATTTTAAGAAAGAGGTTAGTGATTTTGCAATGTATTTAAAAAGTTCAAAAACAGCGACAGGATTTTCAGAAGTTTATTATCCAGGAGAAATTGAACAAATTAAAAAAACTAAAAATGTTACTGCTGGTGTTAATGTTGAAGACAAAACTTGGCAACAACTTAAAGATTTAGCAAATCATTATAAAGTTTTATCCGATTATAATTTTTAAATAATTCCTGAAATCACATCACCCATTTTAGTAGTGTTTACTACTGTTCCTCCATCAGATGAAATGTCAGCTGTTCTGTATCCTTCAGCAAGAGCGGAATCCACGGCCTTTTCTATAGCTTCAGCTTCTTCATAAAGTCCAAATGATAGTCTTAACATCATTGCAGTACTAAGTATTGATCCTATTGGATTAGCTATTCCTTGACCTGCAATATCAGGAGCGCTGCCATGAATTGGTTCGTATAAGCTTAATTTAGTGATTTTCGATTTGTTGTTAGGTAATTCTGCTAAGCTGGCAGAAGGTAACATTCCCATTGAACCAGATAGAACAGACGCTTCGTCAGTTAAAATATCACCAAATGTATTTTCAGAAACTATTACATCAAAACTGGCAGGATTTCTTATAAGTTGCATTGCGGCGTTATCTACTAAAATATGCTCTAATTCTACTTCGGGGTATTCTGCAGATAATTCTACTGCGATTTCTCTCCACAAACGGGATGATTCTAATACATTTTGTTTATCCACTGAAGTAAGTTTTTTTCTTCTGTTTAAGGCTAATTCAAAACCAACTCTTAATATTCTTTCGATTTCATTTTCTGTATATTTTAAAGTATCTACACCACGTCTCCCTCTACTGGTATTCCAGCGTTTTTTTGGTTTTCCAAAATATAATCCGCCTGTTAATTCTCTTAAGACCATCATATCTACACCTTTTAGTAAATCAGGTTTGATAGGGCTAGAATTAATCAGAGCTGGATAAACTTTTACCGGTCTAAGATTTGCAAACAATCCTAGAGATTTTCTAACAGCTAAAATGCCATCCTCTGGTCTGGTCTTTGCTGAAGGGTCATCCCATTTCGGGCCCCCTACTGCACCAAGTATAATCGCGTCAGAATTATTACAAGCTTCTAATGTTTGATCAGGTAATGCTGACCCGAATTTGTCTATAGCACAACCTCCAATCATTTCATTTTTCAAATCAAAATCATGATTGAATTTTGTAGAAATAGCGTCTAAAACCTTGATAGATTCTGCTACTACTTCTGGACCTATACCGTCTCCACCTAATATCGCAATGGATGCTCGCATTTAATTCTCCTATTAATTAGCTACAATATTAATTAGTTTTCCCGGAACAAAAATAATTTTTCTAATTGTTTGATCCGTAATGTGTGATTTGACTTTAACGCTATTTAAAGCCATTTTTTTTGCCTCTTCTTCGTCAATTTGTGGAGAAGTAATAATTTTGTCTCTAACCTTTCCATTAATTTGAATAATTAAAGTTATTTCATCATCTTTAGCTATATCTTGATCAAATTCTGGCCAAGACTGGTTATGTACACTAAACTCATTTAGATTTTTAGACCATAATTCTTCAGCAAGATGAGGAACAATTGGTGACATCATTAAATATAGTTGATTGGTAAGATCTTTCCAAACAACAGAAGAGGTTTTTTCTCTTGTATTAGCTTCTGAAAGCGCATTGGTAAATTCCATTAAACCTGAAATAGCTGTGTTGTATTTGAAATTATCTATATCCTCGCCGACTTTTTTAATAGTTTTATGAAGCAATCGGAGCAACTTTTTTTCAGTGTCAGGATCTGACTTTTGTGTACCAGATTCTAGAGGTAATTCTGAAACGTCCCACACTCTATTAAGCCACCTAGTTGCCCCATTAATTCCTGAATCATTCCATTCTCCACCCTGTTCCCATGGTCCTATAAACATTAAATATGTTCTGACTGTATCCGCACCTACTAATGAAACGTAATCATCAGGAGCTATAACGTTTCCTCGAGATTTACTCATTTTTGCACCCTGATAAATAATTGTTCCTTGATTAAATAGTCTTAAAAATGGTTCGTCAAAATCGATTAATCCTAAATCTCGAGTGGCTTTGACGAAAAATCTTGAATACAACAAATGCATTACAGCATGTTCTACTCCCCCTGTATATTGATGAACAGGATTCCATTGTTGTGTAGCTTGTTTTTGAAATGGAGCATCTTCAAAATTTGGACTTGGAAATCTTAGGAAATACCAAGAAGAATCCACAAAAGTGTCCATAGTATCTGTTTCACGAATTGCTGATTTTCCACAATCAGGACAATCTGTATTGATAAAATCTTGGTTGAGTTTTAGCGGGGATTCTCCGGTAGGTAAAAATTCGGCGTCTTCAGGTAACAAAACTGGTAGTTGAGATTCTGGAACTGGAATAATTTTAGGTTTTTCTTCTGTACCACAATGGCTGCAGTAAATCATAGGGATAGGTGTTCCCCAGTATCTTTGGCGAGAAATCAGCCAGTCTCGTATCCGGTAATTAATAGTTCGTGTCCCCATGGAGTTTTGTTCAATATGAAG
Source organism: uncultured Chloroflexota bacterium (assembly GCA_913045625.1). Taxonomy (GTDB): domain Bacteria; phylum Chloroflexota; class Dehalococcoidia; order Lucifugimonadales; family UBA826; genus AG-426-M11. The sequence goes on from CAJWPE010000035.1 coordinate 6,483, forward strand.
TGCGATCTGTATTTTTCCATTTGTGTTTTCTAATCCATTGAATTGTTCGGAATTGACTTGGATTCCAGATCCGGTATAAGCCTTATTGAGAGGTTCGCCATTCCATTCAGGTGGTGCTACGACTACTTTAATTTCTAATGAGTATTTTTTAGCAAATTCAAAGTCTCTATCGTCATGCGCAGGTACCCCCATGACTATACCCGTTCCGTATGAATTGAGAACATAGTCTCCAATTAATATAGGAACTTTTTCTCCTGTAAGCCTATTGATACAGTAAGTTCCTAAGTAAACACCTGTTTTTTCTCGCTCAGTGGATAATCGTTCTATATCAGAAGCTTTTCTGGCTTGGGATATGTATTCACTTACAGCCTCTTTTTGATCTTGAGATGTTAATTTCTCTACTAAAGGATGTTCTGGAGCCATGACTACAAATGTCACACCATAAACTGTGTCAATTCTAGTTGTGAATGTAGTGAGAATATCTGTTTCTAGATCGTATTCACTGATGTCGAATTCGTATTCAACGCCCTCACTTTTGCCAATCCAGTTGGCTTGCATTGTATTAACTCTTTCAGGCCATTCAATTTTCGATTGATCTAATAATTCTTCTGCATAATCAGTAATTTTTAGAAACCACTGATTCATGTCTCTTTGAGAAACCAATGAACTGCACCTTTCGCATTCACCGTCTAAAACCTGTTCATTTGCTAGAACTGTATTACATTTTGAGCACCAATTGACTGGAGCAAATTCTCTGTAAGCTAATCCTTTTTTATAAAATTGTAGGAAGAACCATTGATTCCATTGATAGTATTCAGGAAGGCACGTAATTATTTCTCTATCCCAATCATACATTGGACCAAGAGATTTCAACTGATTTCTCATTCTGTTGATGTTGTCTAAAGTCCATTTATGAGGATGAATTCCTCTTTGAATAGCTGCATTTTCAGCAGGTAAGCCAAATGCGTCGAATCCCATTGGATGTAACACATTAAAACCTTGCATCTTTTTATAACGTGCATGAATGTCAGCACCTGTCATTGCATACCAGTGACCTACATGTAAATCTCCTGATGGATAAGGATACATTGTGAGTTCATACCACTTAGGCTTGGGGTCAGAATCGTCAGTTTTATATATTTTTGATTTGATCCACTCTGTTTGCCATTTAGGTTCAATCTCGTTAAATGGAAATCTGGGTTCTATAGTATTTGACGCTGGCATTAATAATTCCTAGAAATATAATTACTTACCTAGAGCGGTTACAACTGCTGAACCTACTTGTTGTGTAGAAGAGTTTCCACCAAGGTCAGGAGTTAACATATCTTTAGATTCAAGTAATTTAGTCACAGCATTCTCAATATCTAATGCTGCATCATCATTTCCTAAGTGTCTTAGCATCATAGCTCCTGTCAATATCTGTGCCATTGGGTTAGCAATACCTTGACCCATAATATCTGGGGCGCTTCCATGTACAGGTTCAAACATTGAAGGATAGCGTTTTTGTGGGTCAAGATTTGCGCTTGATGCCAAGCCCATACTTCCACTAATGATTGCACCTATATCTGTCAAAATATCACCAAAAAGATTACTTCCTACAACTACATCAAATATTTCAGGTTTTCTTATGAAGTCCATAGCTGCCGCATCAATTAGCAAAGATGAAGTAGAAATATTTGGGAATTCTGTTGATACATTTTCGAAAGCTCTATCCCAAACTATCATTCCATATCCTTGAGCATTTGATTTAGTAATTGATGTTACGTGCTTTTTTTTATTTCTTTTTTCAGCTAGTTGGAAGGCATATCTGATGACTCTTTCACAACCCTTTTTAGTGAACACACCAGTTTGAATTCCTATTTCTTCTGGAAAATCTAAATATTGAAATCCACCAACATTTGCATATTCTCCTTCAGTATTTTCTCTGATTACTACCATATCAATGTCATAAGGATTTTTGTTAGCTAATGGAGAGGTAATGCCAGGAAATAATGTACTGGGGCGTTCGCAAACATATTGATCAAATCCACGTCTAATCGGTAACAGCAGCCCATTAAGAGTAATGTGATCTTGTATATCTGGATGTCCTACTGCACCAAGGAATATAGAATCAAACTGTTTTAGAGTATCTAATCCATCACTCGGCATCATTTCACCATGTTGTTTGTAATATTCAGAACTCCAAGGAAGTTCGGTGAATTTGAAGTCAAAGTCATAATTGGCAGAAACCGCAGTTAAAACTTTTAATCCTTCCTCAACAACTTCAATTCCTATTCCATCACCTCTTATTACTGCGATATTGTGTGTAGACATATTTATACCTCTGAATATACCTGTAAATTTTTTTGCAACCGAATCATACCTGAAAAATCAAAGTTTAGTAATTTTTTCTATTGCAGATAACCCTATTTTTCTAACGTCAGGTGAAATGATAATTTTGTTTTGATAATTATTAATTAATTGATTTTGATCTATCTCTATCCATTCTTTAGGCAAAACATAAGGTATTTTTGTAGGTTTACAGTAATAAATCAAATCGATGTGTTGGTGAAAGCCTTCAACAGGATCATTAATATCTTCAATTAGGATGTGTTCAGGAGGAATGATAGATTTAGGATAATTAAATTCGAAATTAGTAGAGTCTGAAAATATATCAACTTCGATAGAAGTTTCTTCAAATATCTCTCTAATCACTGCCTGATTAGGATCTTCATTTAGTTCTATATGGCCTCCCGGAGGAAGCCACATTTTTACCTTTGGATGAAAATGTAACAATATAGAATTGTTGATTACTACATATCCAGTAGCAGTGAAATGTCTATTCATTATTTCCTGTTTCCTGTTTAGATTGACTTTAATGTCACTATTAAATATATTTCATACATGGGGAGCTAGAGCTGAGAGGGTAAATCGTACCGACCCAAAACCTGAACTGGATAATGCCAGCGTAGGGATCTATTTCCCTACTTTAACAAATTTGAGGATTGATTATGTCAGATTATTTGGAAATCGCAGGGAAAAAATTTTCATCAAGATTGATGATTGGAACAGGTCGACACAGAACAATGGATGAAATGATTGCTTCCATTGAATCTTCTGGTACTGAAATTATTACTATAGCTATTGGACGTCTAAATCTTGATAACCCAAATGAAAAATCCATATTAGATTATTTTGATTGGCAAAAATATACTATTTTGCCCAATACAGCTGGGTGTAAGAATGAAGATGAAGCTGTATTTGTAGCAAAATTAGCTAGAGAAGTGACTGGATCAGACTGGGTTAAATTAGAAGTAATCCCTGATCCTGCTCATTTATTACCCGACCCTATTGGTACATACAATGCAGCAAAAACTTTAGTAGGACTTGGTTTTAAAGTACTGCCCTATATCAGTGCAGATCCTGTATTAGCAAAAAGGTTAGAGGAAATTGGTTGTTCAACAGTCATGCCATTAGGATCGGGAATTGGTACAGGTCAGGGAATCATTACAATGGAAGAAATTCAAATCATTATTGAAAACTCTAATGTTCCAGTTGTTGTTGATGCAGGTTTAGCTGTTCCCTCACATGCTGCTCAAGCATTAGAGGCTGGTGCTGATGCAGTATTGGTTAATACGGCTATTGCTCAGGCTGAAGATCCGATATTAATGGGGCAGGCATTTAAACAAGGCGTTGATGCTGGCCGTAAAGCATTTTTAGCAGGTAGAATTCCACTGAAAAATCAAGCGGTCTCTAGTAGCCCTGGAGCAAATGTTTCTGACAAATCATGATTTTTGATAAGCCTATTTTATGTCTGGTAACAAATCAAATACGATCTAAAATTGATGATACTTTAGAAACAATAGAGTCTGTAACTTCTTGCGGAGTTAATATGATTCAAGTTCGTGAAAAATCTATGCCTGTTGTAGATTTATTAGATTATGTAAAAAAAATTCATGTTATTAAAAATGATTCTT
>CAJWPE010000036.1 GCA_913045625.1 uncultured Chloroflexota bacterium
CTAAAGTAGCCATAAAAATTGTACCAATAAAAAATGCACTGTAAATCCCCCAAGATAGGATTTCTATAGCTATATAAGCCGGGATTGCTGCAACAAAAGTTCCGATTACTGCTACTGACAACATGATAAATTTAGTATCACCAGCACCTTTTAAGCCTGCCGAAATAATAATTCCTAGAGCATCAAAGAACCCCCAAACGGTTACGAATCTTAAAATTATTTTAGTCATCTCTGCAATTTGATCAAAATCATTAGATGATGCGTTTACTTGATATGGGTATATGAGAATCTGAGGGAAAAACAGATAGAAAACACCTAAAAAAGCAAGGTACATGAACGAAATTTGAAGTCCAGTGTAGGTTGCTCGTTTGGCTAATACTGGGTCGTTGGCTCCAATAGACTGGCCAACTTGTACCATTACAGAAATCCCTAACCCTATCATTGGCATAAAAGCTAACATGGCGATGTTCATTGCAACGTTAGTAGCAGCTAATTCAACTATTCCGATTCTTCCTACTAATAAAACAAATACTGTAAACACAGTCATATTTAAGAAGAAAGTAAATCCATTAGGCATTCCAAAATTTACTAATCGCTTAAATCGTTTGTAGTTAAATTGATAAGAAGATCTAACATTGAAATTTTGATTATTTTTTGAACTAAATATCAATATTGATAATATGCTTACATTGGTAAATGTAGCTATTAATGTTGAAAGCCCGGCACCTTGAATGCCCATTTCAGGGAATCCAAAATTTCCAAATATCAGACAATAGTTAAAACAAATATTCACAAATGTAGAAATAAAGCTTGACCACATAACAGGATATGTTTTCCCTCTACCGTTAAAAAATGAAGTTAAAGCTCCTAGTTGGACTTGAAAGATTCCTGATATCGCTAGAAATTGCCAGTAACTAATTTGTTGTTCTTTAACAAGTGGGTCGTGGCCAATAAAATTGAAAATTGGTTCTCCCATGAAAGACAGGATAAAAAGTATTATCCCACCCATACCTGAAAAATATATTCCTTGCCAAAGAATGTTTCCGATTTTTTCGGGAGATTTTGCTCCCATGTATTGAGCAACAAAAGTTCCAACATATTGAGAAGTTCCCATAAAAAAACTCACGACATTAAAACTCAATACTGCAGTTGGCAGGGCTGCTGCTAACGCTTGAGGTGAGTACCAAGATAAAAACATTCGATCTACAAAAACTTGAATGGTAAATGCACTTGTACTTAGAATGAGAGGGTAAGCAATCCATAATGTTTGTTTGTAACCATTTTTTCTAGACCATTTATCAGCTAAAGAGGATAAAATTTCTCTTATCATTTAAATGATAATTCTGAGATAGTTGTTGAAAAAAAAATGGTCATCAGATAATTTTATCCCCTAAATCAATTTTTTGTAAGAAGTTATCTATGATATTGACTAAAAAAGAAGTTCTCGAAATGTACTCTTCAGGAATATCTTTAAAATCTCAAGATTTAAGTGGATTAAATTTAAGTAGAATTGTTCTAACTGGAGTGGATTTGTCTGACTCCGATCTTAGAGGGACTAATTTTCGTGGAGCTAATTTAAGTGGTTCTACTTTGAACAATGTTAAAGCTTCAGAATCAAATTGGGCTCAAGTTAATTTGAGACAATCAAAATTATCCTTTTCAGATTTAAGTTCGTGCTATCTAATGGAGTCTGTAATGTATGGGGTTAAATTATTTAGAGTAGATCTTACGAATTCTAATTTGAGTGGTTCATTTATATCGGGTGGTGCCTCAGTTCTAGAATCATCGTTGGTTAATGTCAATTTAAGAGGAGCAGATTTAACTTCGTCAGATTTTTCAAAATCCGATTTGACATTAGCTAGAATGCGGAATGTTCGATTTGAACAATCTGTTTTTAATCAGGTAAATATGACTTCTTGTACTTTGAGTGGCTCACAATTAAACAAATGTGACTTTTCAGGATCTCAGATGATTGAAATCTTGTCTGAGGGTGTTGAGTTTAATGATTGTAGAATGGATAACGTTAATTTTAATAAAGCTAGATTACAAAGATGTGGATTGAAAAATTCTAGTTTTCAAATGTCAGATTTCTCAGAGTCAATTTTAGATTACGCGGATTTTGATGGCTCAGACTTAACTTTTGCAGATTTTTCAGACGCAAATCTTAAAGGAACCCTTTTTTTGGGCTCAGATACTTCTGGGGTGAATTTTTCTGGTACTGAATTTGAATAATTTATTCTTCTGAAATAGATATGGATTTAATCGCATCTCCAGGGGTGTTGGTAGAGCCTGGATCTCTTTCTGAGATTCCCATGACTATATCCATTCCTTCTACTACTCTTCCAAAAACTGAATGTGCATTATCTAAATGAGGAGTAGGTACAAATGTTATGAAAAATTGACTTCCATTTGTGCCCATTCCATTTCTTGTGCCGGCATTTGCCATTGATAAAATTCCTGGAGAATCGTGTCTAGCGGTAGGGTGAAATTCATCATCAAATGTATATCCGGGTCCACCCGTTCCTGTCCCAGTTGGGTCACCACCCTGTGCCATGAATCCTGGTATTACTCTGTGAAAGGTTACACCGTTATAGTAACCATCGCGAGATAGGAAAACAAAATTGTTAACTGTTTTTGGTGCTTCTGCAGCTAAAAGTTCTATAGTAATAGTCCCCCCTTTTTCCAATTCTAAAATTGCCTGATATTTTTTGGATGGGTCTATTTCCATTTCTGGTGCTTGATTGTATTGTTTGTCAGCCATTTGAACTCCTAATTAAAAACTTGTGCCTTCATATTTATTAACTATTTCTCTAATTTGTTGAGGAACTTGCTTTGCTTCTCCAGACTCAGAATCAAAGTTAACATATATAACTTCTCCTGTGGTTAGTAGTTTTTGGTCAGAAGTTCGTAGAAAACTGATTGAGGTAGACACGCTTGTATTGCCAATTTTAGTAATTGCAAATCTAAGATCTACTAGGTCATCAATTCTTGCTGAATGCTTATATTCTAATAAAACTTTTACTGCAGCTAAATCAAGTACTTTTCTTTCTTCTTCCATCATTAAAAGAAAACCCATGTTTCTGAAATATTCATCCATCACTACGTGAATGTAATCTAGGTAAGTTCCATAATAAACAACACCCTGAACGTCACATTCACTCCAGCGAACCCTTACGGTATATTTAAATTTTTCAGTATATTCAGTCAAATTATTATCCAATTAATGATTAAAAAACTATAAAATAAAGGTTGTTTATTATCAACAAAATCTTTGATGCACGTGGTTTTACTTAGTTATTTTGAGTAATCATACGCACCACAAAAATGTTGATTGGTGAGATAATTACCAAGTATGTAGAATCATGACAAGTTTGAGAGTAGAATTGTCACGATAATTTATTATTTTATTGCGAATGATTTTAATAGGAGATTTTCGATGTTGAAGAACACAATTTTGAAAATTGTCGGTTCCTTGATAATTACTAGTGCCTTTATGGCTTGCGGAATCGTTGATTCTGAGGCTGCTCAGAGTGTTGTTGATACTCGAGCACAAATTTTAGAGATTCAAACAACAGAAGTTGATCCATTGATGGAACAAATGAAAACTTTGCAAGATCAAATTGATCCAATCGAATCTGAAATTGAAGCCCTAGAAGATCAACGTGAAGATTTGTATAGGCAAGGTGAAGAGGTTGGGAGAAATTTTGAAGATGAAATGCGTGGAAAATTCGATTTAGCGTTTATGAACCAGGACGAGGCTAGAGAAGCATTTTATGAAGAAATAGAAAAGCAATGGAGACAAATGGATGATGACCATAAAGATGAATGGGATCGTCTGGACGATGAGATTGATGACAGAAGAGAATTAATTGACGATCAAAATGAAATCATATGGGATGCTTGGGATGATGAGAGGAGAGATAAGGAAGATGAGACTAGAAATTTAGAAAATGAATTAAGAGAGCAAGACCCTAACAGGGTAGCAAGAAAAATGCTTGAAGCTGTCAGGATGGAATTGAATTTCCAAAGCATGGAAATTCAAGAACAAAGAATGATCATAGATGAGCAACTACAACCTATGTACGATCAATTAGATAATCTTCATAGGCAAAATGGTGATATTTGGGATGATGATAGTTTTGAAGGTATGGATGAGGAAATTAGGAATAGAAGAAAGCTTTTAGACAACTTGCACGATCAATTACAGTTATCATGGGATTCATTTGATCAATCAAACTCAAATTCTGGACCTGCAAAAGATTGGAGCAACTATGACTCTGAAATAGATAATGCATGGAATAATTATCATGCCGAAATCGAATCTATTCAGAATCGTAGATCTCAAGCATATTCAGCTCAAAATGATGCTGATGCTGCTGCGTCTGTGAAGGATATTTCGGTAATAGAACAAGAATATGTATCAAAAATTTCAGACTACAATAATCAAGTAATTCAAATACAAGCTGAGATAGATGCTTTGTCATCAGCAGGCAACTCTACTGCTGGTGCAAAAAGTGCATTAATTTCAGAAATTGAAGCTTTGAACATTGAAATTGAAAATGCACGTGTTAACTTAACTGAATTGAGAAATGCTAAAACTGCTGCACAAGATGCATTAATTTCTACTCCTGAACAGATTGAAGGTACTGTAGATTCAGATGGAGACGGAAGAAATGATTTAATTGATAATCCTGAGTATGCTTTTTTAATCGCAGAAATTGCTGATAACGAGAATACAATTGACCTTATGGAACAGGATATTAATTTTAAAGATTCTCAAATTTCAACAAAGAATAATGAGCTGAATCAACTAAATGAAAATTCATCAGATTCTAATCCAGAATTAACTGCTCTTATTTCTAAGAGAGATGAATTGAATTTAGTGATAAATGATTTGAACACTGAACTTCAAACTAAAAAAGATGAAGCTGCAAATGCTCAATCTACTGATTCATCAGGTCAATCTACTGTAGATCTGACAGCATTGGAAAATGAATTAGCTACTCTTGAAGCAAATGCATTAAACAATAGAGAATCAGCTATTGCTGCTATTGATAATTCTTACTATGGTTCAAGTAATGCAAATGAGCCTCCTGCTGCTGCTGGATTGAAATCTCAAATTGAAGCATTAGAAGATGAAATTGAATCAATGGATGATCAAAGGCATCAATATCATAAGAATCGTGAACAACGTGCTAAACAAATGCAAACACAAATTCGAAACTTAGAAGCTCAAATTGATCCTCTTAGAGATCAACAAAAAGAATTAGAGCGACAAGAACGACCTATTAGAAAACAGCAAATGGCTCTAGACAAAGAAAATATGATGCTTGAAATGCAGAGACAGCAATCTCAAGATGCTGATGATGATGCCATTCGTGATCAAACATGGGGCGAATTTGATAAATGGATCCAAATTCGACAGGATGAAGTTGAAGATTTGACAAAGCAGAATTGGGATAACTTTGAGGATGAAGCCAAAGACCTTAGGAGAGATTTAGAGCGAGCGATGGAAGATGAGAGAGATGCTCTGGATCAAAAGAGAAAAGATAGTGAAAAAGCATTTAAGGAACAAGAAAAAACTGCAAGAATTCAAATAGAAAATGAACAAGAAAGAATTTTTGAAGAAGTTATTGCTCCATTAGAAGCTCAAGCTAAAGATATAGAATCTCAGATTGATGCAAAATTTGCAGAATTAGATTCGTTGTATGAAACACAAGAAAATTACAAATCTCAACTTGAATCTTTGCAAGCACGAGTCCAGGAGTTAGATAGACAGGCTGAATTTGGACTTCTTAGTGTTATAAATGATGCTATTTCCAATGTAGAACAATTAGATGCTGGAGGCACCGGTCGAGCTATAGGATTTGATTCATTATTGGATTTACCTACTAATAACGATTAGAAAATAGAAAAAGTATAGGAGCAGTTGATGTTAAATAAGATAGGCTTGAGGATTATTGGAATTTTATCTATTAGTTTCTCTATGGTGGCTTGCGGGATTGTTGATGCAGAAGCTGCTCAATCTGTTTTAGATATGCGAGCTCAAATTTTAGAGATCCAAACTAATGAAGTTGACCCATTAGTTCAACAAATGTCAGATATAGATTCAAAAATTCAACCAATAGAACAAGAAATTGAAACTTTAGAACAAGAACTAGAAACTATTAATCAGCAAGCTGAAATTATAGGTGACGAATTTGAGAGTGATATGGAGGCTGAACATCAAACTCTTTTCTTAGATGAAGATGAAGCTAGGGAAAAATTTGAGGAGATGGTAGATGAAGAATTTGAAATTTTTCAGGATTCAATTGAAGCTAGATATGATGCTCTTGATGAAGAGTTAGAGCAAATTAGAGATCAATTAGATCAACAAAACCATGAAATGTGGGATGCTTTTGAAGATGAGCGTCATCAAAGAGAAAAACAAAATCATATTGCTATGGATGATTGGGATAAAAATAGCGAATATAGATTACAGAAGAATGCTATTAAAGAAGCTTATTTTAAATTAGATCAAATTAGAATTTCATTAGATGAACAAAATATGGGATTTGATGATCAGATGATGGAAATTGATGATAGAAGGGAAGTTTGGCATGATAAGGAAAGAGCATTACATGATCAATTAGATGAGCAAGATTGGCGAAATAATTCTGATGCAAAATCAATGGATTACTATGATGATCAATTTAACGAAAAACAAAAAGAATTAGATGATTTGTATCATCAATTAGAAACTGTTTGGTCTTCTGCTGCTGGTACATCTGCTACAGATGTTTCTAGCACACAACAATTAGATTGGAGTATGTATGACCAGGAAGTTGAAGCGGTTTGGAATAATTACCACTCTACAATTCAACAAATCGAATCACAGAGAGACACAGCTTATGAAACAAATTCAGCAGCTGATGATTCCTCATCAAATTTGGCACAAATAGAAGCACTTAAAGCTTCCTCATCAGAACAAATAAATTATTATGACATCATGATACAGAATGAGGAGAATTTAATTCAGCAATTAGAATCTGATGCACAATTTAACACTCAAACTAATGCGAATATTAATGTGGAAATAAGCCAATTAATTGCTGAAATTGATAATCGAACTGCAGAAATTGATCTGCTTAACCAAAGTTTAACAACAATTCCAGCTACATATACTTCAGATCCTCAGCCTAACCCAGGATACACTGATTTGCTGGCACAGATTGAAAATAAAAAAGCTATCTTAGCTAATATGCCTCAACAAATAGAAAGTACTTCTGATCTAGATGGTGATGGAAGAAACGATATGGTTGAGAATCCTGAAATTGCAGAGATTTCTCTTGGAATATCTGATTTAGAAGCTCAATTGACTACAGCGCCACAATTTGTGGCAGGTTCTGAGGTTACTACTGATAATCCACAACACTTTGCTATATTAGATCAAATAAATGCGCTGACTCAAGACATTCAGCCATTAGAAGGTGCATTGCAAGAATTACAACAATCGGCTTCTGCTACTGGAGGAGCTGCAAATGTATCTGGTCCAGAAATTACTGCCGCATACTCTAGGTTAGAAGAGTACTACAGCATAAGAAACCAGTTAAATGTTGAATTGGCACATAACATTGAATTAATTAATCATCAGAAAAATTCATCTACAAATGGAAAATGGATAAGAGCTATTTTTGAAGGTGGTGCTACACACTATGCAGGTGATTATGTAGAACAAGGTGAATTTAATGGACACCCAATGTGGGTTAAAAAAGATTGTGGTGAACCAGGTTCTCAGTATGAATTTTGTTACATTTATTCACATAAAGAGGGGCTTTGGGTTTTACAGCCAGTTCAACCTGTAGCTGGAGAATGGCTAGCTCATTCCTATACTTTAGGGACAACTCCTTGGGAAAATTTCTGGGAAGGTGATGTTCAAGAAGTCAAACTAATGGGGTCTAATGAATCTTCTGTTGATGTGAATGCATTAGAGCAACAATTAGAGCAACAAAAAATAGATGCTGAGAATAATCGTATTAACGAAATTGCTAAAATTGATGAAAGATACTACGGAGCTAGTAATGCTAACGTTGCTATAGAAGAAACGTTGCAAAATCAAATTCAAGTAATAGAACTATCTATACATGAACTAAATGAGGAAAGAGAAAATTCTCATAAAGAAGATAAAAAAGGTAGAGAAATTATAGAAAAAGAATTGCGACTGGTTCAACAAGAGTTAGATAGTATTCATGATGAATGGAGAGAAGTTGAGAAGTTAAGAAAGCCTATCCATAAACAATTCAAAGCTCTTGATAGAGAATACCAAATGTTGGATAAACAACGTATTGGTTTGAATCAAATGAAAGAACAGAGAGATCAAGAAAGAGATTCTTTCAACGATAATTTGTGGAGTGATTTTGAAGACTGGAGACATGATCAAGAAAATTTAATTCATGAAGCTATGGATGATGCTTGGGATAATTATAGTGATCAAGAAGAAGATAGGTTCAGAGCTTTAGATCAACAGATAAATGATGAATATGAATCTCTTGATGCTAAAAGACAAGAAGCTGAAAATGCTTTTGAAGATCAAATAAATGCTCAAATTGAACAATTAGAAGAAGAAAAACAAGCAAGAATTGCTGATCATATTCTTCCTCTTCAAGCTGTAGCAGATGATATTCAAAGCCAGATTTCTATGAAGTGGGATGAATTGGAAAGTTTATATGATGAACACGAAGAATTGAGACAACAATTGACAGTTATTCAGGCTAGAGTTCAAGAATTAGATCGACAAGCAGAATATGGACTATTGAGTGTAATCAATGGTGCTATTTCGAATGTTGAGCAAATTGAGAATGCTCCTGCAGTTGATGTAACTAATTTGTCATCAGCATTGGATATTGCGACATCTCTTTCAGGTTCAGGGAACTAAAATTTAAGTTCACAAAAATTTAATAAGGCACTACTTATTCTTAATAGGTGGTGCTTTATTAATTAAATCGTAAGAGATGTTTTGAAACGTTTTGTTTATATGAATTTGAGTGTTTTTTTGTTGAAGTTGATGCTTTTTGCTTGTAGTGACGATTCAGAATATTCTTCAATGTCTTCTTCCACGATCCTGCTACAGTACCTGAACCAACTGCAATTCCAATGAGATTTAATCGTGGTACACGACCATCTATGCCTGCTCTGAAATGAATTAATAGTTTTCTATTTTTATTTAATCTGTTTTAATGCCTTTTAATGAGGTTATAAATGAAACAAGTTACTAGAAAACAATCACTCACTTCTTCCATGGGTATGGTTACTTCAAATCACCCGCTAGCTTCTTCAGTAGGGCTTTCAATATTAGCTGCAGGAGGGAATGCTTTTGACGCTGCTGCAGGAACAGCTTTTGCTTTATCTGTAGTAGAGCCAATGATGGTTGGTCCATTTGGAGGAGGTTTTACTAATTTTTATATTCCTGACAAAGGTTTTTTTACTATTGATGGTTATGTATCTGCACCAGGCAAAGCATCAGAAACAATGTTTAATCCTGTAGAAGTTGATGGGGGGACGTCAGGTATTTTTGAAGTTGAAGATAAGCTCAATCAAAATGGTTATCTTTCTGTTGGTACACCTGGGAATCTTCAAGTTTGGACTCATTTAGTAGAAAAATATGGAAATTTTCCTTTAAAGGATGTTGTTTTTCCTGCTATTCAAATTGCCAGGAATGGATTTCAAGTTTCTGATTACCTTTCCAATAATATTCGTGATAATTCTACAGAGCTTTCAAAACATATAGAAAGTGCTGAGATTTATTTACCAAATGGGGCTGTTCCTCAAAAAGGCCAAACTATTAGAAATCCTAATTTTGCACAGGTGCTAGAAGGTATTTCAAGATACGGGTCCTCTTATTTATATAACGGAGAATTAGGTCAACATGTAGAAGATGAGATGAAAAAAAATGAGGGATTGATAACACTTGATGATTTAAAAAAACAAAGATTTTTCTATCGAGATTCTGTTGTAGGTACATATAAAGATTATGTAATTAATTCTGTTGGACCTGTAAGTAGTGGTGGCATTTGTTTAATTCAAATGTTAAATATATTAGAAAATTTTGATCTTGAGCAATATTCAATTACAGATCCTCAAAGAATTCATATTCTTTCAGAGGTGTTTAAAATAGTTTTTGCTGATAGGTATGAATATATTGG